>JAGFXQ010000436.1 GCA_017861355.1 Bacillota bacterium | reverse complement strand
GTTGGTTTTGGGCAGCCACTGGTACTGTTCGCGTCCTACGCCATCGTACTCGGTGTAGGTAACCAAGTCTTTGCCGGTGGGAGTGATTCCTTTTTGTACCGTTTCGGTAGGACGACCGAGGCCGTCGAAATACCGGATGGTGGTGATGCTTTGTGAAGTAGTAAGGTTACTTGCATCGGTAACAGCTACGGTGGGTACTACCGTTTTGATGTAGTTTTCGGTAGTTGTTTGAGCCGATAAGAACCCCCCTAACCCCCACAAGGGGAACAGGAAGAGGGTGAATATAATGATACGTAGTTTCATAGATATGAATGTGTTAATGAATTTAGGTAATTGATATGTTTGATATTTTTACCTCACCCCCTGCCCCCTCTCCCAAGGAGAGGGGAAATATTGACCGGGGGGATGCCATAAACCAAATTTTACTGTTATTACTGTTTATAATGATAATCGTAGTATTGAAGTATTTTTCCGTCTTTGTCCTTCGTATATTTTAATCTCCCCAAACCATCGTATTCGTAGTACGTGCTTACTCCACGCGGGTCGGTCATAGAGGTCATGCCTACCAGGGGGGAATAGGTGTAGGTGGTAATCATTGCATTTGGAACATTTATCATTGCATTTCGGATAGCATCTATTTGAGATATGCTTGGCAAAGCCGTTTTTGCCAACTGATCAACCAGACTTTGCGAGTAATACTTTTGAGTTAAGTCGTTATAAGTGATACCTTCGATTTTTGCTACCGGATATTGATAGTTGTAACTCCAGAGATAACAGGTATGCATATCATTTGCTTTTCCAACATCGAGAATATTGCCTGAATTGTCATAACCATAAAACTGAATTTTATTTTCCGGTGTTAGGTTTCCATAAGACTGCTTTACAAATTCAGGACGGAAAACATTTGTACTCCATTGTTTATAATCTGTGATATTTGTCGATGTAAGAGTGGTAAGATTATCTTTTACGATACTTTCTTTTACTTCAATTACAGGCTTTATGATATTTAAGGTTGTCATATTAGTATAAGGAGAATTTGTATAATCGTAAGGATATTTATATTCTTGCACAACTTTTTTGTACCCTAAATCAGTCTCTACTTTGGTAGGATAATTATTGTAGCCTTTATCAAAGCAATAATTTGTAGTTACCTTAACTTCTTGTCCTCCTATAAAATCCGACACTGTCTTTCCTGTCATTCTATAGCCGCCAATGGGAATTGAAGTTTCATAGAAAATATACGGAGGAGGAGGAACAGGATTTTGTTCGGTTCCCCAATAGTTAATTATGTCTATTTGATCATTAGGCAAAAGAACCATACCCGGGGAATATAAATCAGAATAGTATCCATATTTTTTCACACACAGGTTCTTGAATATTAAGTTTTCGAAAAAATGATAATTGTATTTTTCACACTTTTGCAATTGATTATTATTGTCTTTCCAATCAATTTGCTTCAACAATCCATTGGATAATCCTCTCTTCTGCAAAAAGGGAGCAGTTTCCGATGTCCAATTCCCTAATAACCATTTATAATCGCTGCCCGGATTATAGACATTTGCATTCTCATAACTATATGTATATGTTTTTGAGCCATTATTATTTATACTTCCATCGTATTCGATTACCTGATCATAATATACATTTTCAAATAAACTTCCAGGCAAACTATTTGAAAATGAACGCCCTCTAGTCGTGATGTGATAATTATAATAACCCATTTCATTTTTTCCCATATCAACTTTTACCCAACTAAATATATTTCTCACATTGTTTATGTTATAAGGGCTGTTTGCCACATGTCCGATAGAATAGTTATATTCTTTAACTTTAAGAGTTGTGTTTTCTGCTGAAAAATCGGTAATTTTTTTTATCCGAAGACCGTTTCCTTTGCATATTGTATCCCCCTCATATTTTAAATTGCCTTTATAAATATTTGACTCCCAGTCAAAAAGCGTATAACCTTTCGTAGGATACGTAATTTTATTTAATACCTGTGCTTTTAAATAGTTTTCATTCACTTTATAATTTGAAGAATTATCCGGACAGGGGAAAGTTACTACCTCTGAAGTTCGCGGGATAATAGTTGGAACTTTAAAAACAAACGAACGTGAACATGGTCCTGAACTTCCGCTTACTCTATTACAATATCCCCAATTATCTGTTTCAAGTTTTGAACCACATAAAGGAGAATTATAATTAAAATTATATGACTCTATATTGCTTCCACTAACAGCATCTTGTATATTCATTGCATTTAATTGCAAATAAAAACCTGCTTACTGATTACCGCCTTCCTGCAATGAGTTTTGAGGTTTGTTATTTGTTGCAACATCAAACACTACTTTCCCTTCTGGAAAATCAATTTCTTTTAATATTTTCATTTTATATCCTAAACCAGGAAACGCAGGTATCCCTTCTTTAATATAAGCATCAAATTCTTGATATGGACCAGTACAAGAGTTAATTCTATTATAATTAGCTGAAACGCCTGTCGTTTCGGGTTCATCTACCGCTTCTATTGGGGAAATATCGATCAAATCTATAATTTGATAGGTGTCTGTATAAATAAAAGAAATCACTTTGCCTTCTGGACTTGTTATTTTTTTCAAATACCATCCTGTATTATCGCCCAGAACAACATTGCCAGAACCTACCGACCCGCAACTTTCATAATTTCCTCCTCCAAATTCATAGATATTTCCGTTGTCATCTGTAATTGAAATTGTCTCAATATCACCTAAAGGATTTTCTTGAGTAGTATTTTGTACTTTTGCTTGAATAATACTATATTTGAAAGGCTGTATAGGATAATCAAAAACCTTAAATTTATTGTCACTTTGTCTATCTATAAGGAACTTTCCATAGTTATTGTTAAATGCATAGGAGAACTCATCATATTCCGCATCGGCTTCTCCCTCTGGGGCATTAAGATCAAATAAATACATGAAATTCTCTTCATTACACATATCAGACAATTTCATCAAATCCCATTTTGCAACCTTTGGACAACTTTCATCTTTTCTATTATTGACGGTGCGTGTAATAATACCGCCTACATCTACTATCCAGCCAAAACCTACATTACTTCTGTCAATACCTGGTTTAGCATTTCCTACATGGTATCTTAAAGTAATAGGTACTTCCATTCCTCCTGATTTAATATCAAATAATGAAATATCTATAGATGGGATACCTGTTTTATAATCAACAGGATAGTCTCCAAAAATAGTAAAAGATTGTGCAACAGGTGATGGTTGTATTACTTTTGGCAATTCGTTTACTTGCCCCATTGTTTTACCAATAAATAATATTGTCAGAATTAAGAATTGTGTGAATCTATTCATATTGTTCTTTTAAAAATTTTTATTTCTTCACCACCACCCTGCTTACCATCATATCATCCACATGCACATATACAGTATAAGTACCTGTATGCAATTTATTCATGGGAATGGTGGTGTAGTGTTTTCCTTTGTTTAATGTTTGCGGTGTGGTCTGGAGCATCGGCACCCCTATATTGTTGTGCACAGTGAACCAGATTTTAAAGTCGATATTCAGGTTGTTCACTACAGGGTTAGGCAGTAAGCGAGCTTCCGTGAATACGGTTTCTGCTTCGGAAACCGGGTTGCCATTCGTATCCTTCGTATTCTGCTCGGCATCCGAGAGTGTTTTTAATTCATCGGGTGAATAATAGAAAGAAGTATGAAAGACGGTGGTGTCCGCGACGGCGTTAGACCTCACCCCCGACCCCTCTCCCAAGGAGAGGGGGGGAAGACGGTGTAGTGTGGTTTTGATGCTTTCGAATATCGGATAGCGAATGCCCTTCACATACCAGCTGTAAGTATCGAGGGTCATCTCTACGCTGTCTTTGCCTGTCTCGGTATAGTAACGCAGGGTATG
>JAGFXQ010000174.1 GCA_017861355.1 Bacillota bacterium | reverse complement strand
TAGCGGATAGAAAAGGCTTCTCCGATCTGGTCAGCTCCGGCTCACAATAATAAGCAATCTGCTTTCGGAAGGATGCAGCAGCGATCATACTGTCTAAATATCCTATATTTTCATAGATACGATTCAGTACCTTACGATTCTTCTTGAAGAAGTTGAGCATGGAATTGTATTTAATCAAATCCAAATGAAATAGCATCCGGAAATAATCCAAAATAGAATCCAGAATATTACCATTGGCACTCTTAGGAGCCAGAATAAATGAACCTCGTTTTATCTTACTGAAATATTTCAGATCCTCGCGAAGTCGGTCAGTATACCGGCTAAGCTCCGGAATATCCAAGTGAAGGATTGATTTTGTACTATCCAGAAGACGAAACAGATAAGAAAATACGGTGATATAATTCTCTATCTTCGCCTTGCAGGAATAATAATGAAAGATATTTGTAATCGCAAAAGCAAATATTCCTATTCCACCTAATCCCGGAATGACAAAAACTAAAGCAATCGAGGAAAGCAATCCCAGATCCAACAGATAATGGATCAGATTACTCTGTGAGGCCTGAGCTTCCAGACGATTAATATATTCATAGACGGAGATACTACGTAATTTACCCATCTCGTGTAGTCTCATCTGAAGATCAAGTCGCGCTTCTTCCTTCTCATCAAAGAACTTCATCAGGCGGTTGCGCTCCTTCAATTCCTCCTCCGAAAAGCAAGGCTTGCGAAGCAAGGAATAGAGATATTCTTCTCCGATGGAGGACTGTGTATTATTCATCTCCATATAGATCTCATCCATATCAAGATCATTCCAGGTAATATCATCAACATCGAGATGTGTATCCTGAACAGATAGATAGTAAGACTTAAGATACTCCAGCTTATCCGAGGAGTATTCCTCTTCAGGTGTATCGCCCCATTCTCGTTTCAATCGTGATCTTAACTGCTTTCGGTTCTTCACTTCGCTGACTTTACTCAATATCACGATTACAACCATAACTGCCACTATAATTAAGATATATTCCATGGTTTAAGCTCCTGTCTGAATTAAATAACATAAAATACTAGAGTTATTATAGAATTCTATCCGCAAGCTGTCAATCTTTGCAAGAAGAATATAATTTGATTTTAACTATTCATGCCAGCAGAAATATTTATAAAGAAGATCGTGAAAGTTTACTTTCATAGGACTGTTTATTGATATTTCTATTGGATTAATCCAATACAGCGAGAAAATCCACAGGATTTACGAGCCTGGCCTGAATAGTTACCTTTGTAATAATACTAGAATACAAAGAAAATGGTTGAACAGTAACTGCTCAACCATTCTTTATCATATATTATAATCTTGTTCCTTATTCACTAATGTATCTTGCAAACTTCACAGGAGATCTGTAATACATATTAGAAATCTTAATACCATCTCTTCTGTTACTTGCATGGATAACTTTACCGTTGCCGATATACATAGCTACATGATTAATGTAGGAAGAGCTACCGTAGAATACAAGGTCACCGGGCTTTAAATTACTAGCTGAAACTGAATTGCCGCCTCTTGCCTGCTCTCTGGAGGTACGAGGAATATAGATACCAAGTGATCTGTACAATGCCTGTGTAAATCCGGAACAGTCAACGCCAACACCAAGTCTTGTTCCACCCCATACATATGCTTCACCCAAATGCTGTTTCGCCATATTAATCAGATTAACACGTACGCTTGATACATCGGAACCATATTGCAGTTCTTCGATGGAAACCGCTTTGATTAGCTGGAAGGAAAGATCAACATATTCCTTTGCAACATAGGCTTCCGTACCATCTTCTGAATCATCGGAGTCAAGTCTAACCTGAACCCATTTGCCATGCTCTTGATCGTCGGTAATAATTCTGGAATCAAGAACGATTAAGTCTTCACCCTTGGCAATCTGATCAATTACTTCTGAATCAGTACTGGGGCTCTTACGTACACGAAGACCATTTGTATTAGAAGTTGCAATATAATTACCAAGCTTTTTCGCTAACTGAGTAGCTTCTGATCCGGTAATCAGATACATACTTTTAACATAACCGGTTACCTTACCTGAGTTAATCTTAGTCCATCCGTCTTTGTTTGATTCCAGGATCTCACATCCGCCGTTCTTAGGAAGCTTACCAACCAGCTTACTGTCTTCACTAGGACCGGAGCGAATATTAAGATTATTATCAACATCGGCAATACCGATATTGGTGAAACCGGGAATTGGAATCTCATAATTAGATAAACTGGATATAGTATTACCTTCATCACCACTACCAGTGCTGAAGGAGATCTTATCTGCGGTAAAACCAGCAACGCCTTCTTCATATGCCATTGCTGTTCTGGGATTGGCTGTGAGCACTAATGTTCCCGTTACACATACCAAGGAAAACTTTAGGAGCTTCCTAATCATTGTACATCCTCCATACATTTTCTTGTACTATTACACGAAAGATTAAGTCATCACATATGTAAATCAATATGTAAACTATCATGTTAATCAAAATGCTGCATCGCTGCTTTGTTACATCAATTAACTTGTCATGAATTAAATATTACATAAATATTAAATATGTTACGTGAGTATTATACCAAACACTATACTTTTTGTCAACTCTATGTCAACTTTATTTTAGATTTTGGTCAAATTTAACAATAATGATAAAAAAAGAACTACCTCAGCACGATTTTGCTCGTGAACCGGGTAGCCCTTACTGAAATAAATGTTAAATAATTATGCAGATTAGACCGCCATTGCTGTCATTGATGATGCGTTGCATCGTATCCTGAAGCTTTAACTGACTGTCATCGGTTAACTTATTAATCTTGGTATTAATACCGTCATCCACCAGCTGGCGAATGGTCTTTCCGAAAATATTCGTCTCCCAGATTCCCTCGGCATTATCCTTCGCATTTGCATTGATATAGTTGATCAGATCTTTTGCCTGTTCCTCCGAACCGACGATAGGCGCAACTTCCGTTAATATATCTGCTTTGATCATATGAATCGAGGGAGCGGTCGCTTTAATCTTCACTCCGAACTTGTTCCCGTGCTTCATAATCTCCGGCTCTTCGATTCTTACCTCATTTCGCATCGGGGATACAATTCCGTAGCCTTTGGTACGTACCTGATCGGTGGCATTGGCTACCTTCTCATATTCTGTTTTCATTGCAGCCAGATCTCTGAGTGTGGAAATCAATTGATATTCACCGTTAATCGGCACACCAATAAGATCACTGAGTATCTGATAATAATACATATCGTCAAATTCAACATTTACACTGACAACACCATCCTGCATATTGATCTTATCAATCTTAAAGCGCTTTACATATTGACTGTCAGAATCTAACGAAGATACTTTGGTATCCTTCATCTGAGAGATATCTTGGAACAATCCCTTTACACTAGCAACCAGATCCTTCTTCAGCCAATGATCGGAAGGGAGCATCTCAGCCCATTTTGGCATATAGAAATCAAGCTCGGTAACAGGGAAAGCCGATAAGATACTTTCCATAATTCTGGTGATATCTTCTTTTCTTAACTGCTCCGCATTTACCGGAATAACAGGGACATTATATTCATCCTGCATTTCCTGTGCGATGAGAGTGGTGTCATTCGAATAAGGCTTATTCGTGTTCAATAATACGACAAAGGGTTTACCAAGATGCTTTAATTCATTAATGGTTCGCTCTTCCGGCAGTTTGTAATTCGCTCTTGCCAGCTCACCAAAACTACCATCAGTCGTAATTACGATGCCAATGGTAGAATGATCATTAATAACCTTCTTCGTTCCGATTTCGGCTGCCTGGGTAAAAGGAATCTCATGATCAAACCAAGGAGTTTTTACCATACGTTCGTGCTGATTCTCAATATGACCGGAGGCACCGTCCACCATATATCCTACGCAGTCAATTAAACGGATTTTCACTTTCGTATCATCATCAAATGTAATCGTAGCAGCTTCCTTAGGTATAAATTTCGGCTCGGTCGTCATGATCGTTCTACCAGCCGCAGCCTGTGGCAATTCGTCGATTGCCCGTTCTCTGCTATGGACATCTTCAATACCCGGTATTACCAAGAGATCCATAAATCTCTTAATAAAGGTAGACTTTCCTGTTCTAACCGGCCCTACCACACCTATGTATATTTCACCGCCTGTCCTAGCCTGAATATCATTATAAACATCATACTGCCCTAACATGTGCCAACCCTCCTTATGGTTATAGTTAAGCATATGCAAGAGAATTCCATTCTATGAATAGGAAAAACAGGCATATTATTTCTTGAAGGGCTGTCGCTTAAGGGGTATAAAATGAAAGCCGAATGATACGCTTCTCTCACACACAGATTGAAAGACACCATACTGATTTTGTATGCCATGATCGGACTAAAAATCAAGTTCGCTCCTGTCATACAAAATCAGCATGATGTCTTTCAAACAGTGCATTATGAGAAACATATCACCCGGCTTTCATACATAAGTCAGCGAGCGACAGCCAATATAGTTAATTCGCAATTGTGAAAGAAGGTGAAATAATTCAAATGCGCATAATGCTTATTTTGTAATCCACTCAATGGGGTCGCCTGGCTCTATTGTTCCGGGGCCCAATCCCGTTCCTACTACTGTTCCTCCGGGACCATATTTTAGTCCTTCTCCTGTTTCCGGATTGGTAGGCTGGTCGATTTGATACAAATATCCGGTCTTTCCGTATCTACCGAGCTTGCTTTGGTCATAGCGGTCACTATCCATGCAAATATTGACGGCTTTGAGCGCAACCGTCATATCATGGCTCCCTTTGCAAAGTTCATGTTCCCATAAAAACTCACATTCGATATTAAGAAAACACTCTTTAATTCGTGGTGCATTAACCTTAACGGCTCTTTCTGCTGTTAGACCGGCGGCGGAAATTTCATCAGTTTCAAACTCATTATTACCAATCGTTTTTACACAACGGTCATATACATCATTTGAAGGGAAATTCAGCACACAAACGCCGGTTTCTTTTAGTGATTGATACATATGCCCGCCTTTATTGACTTTGCTCATAATACAGATAAAGTCATCTGTTCCGCCTCCTACAAAGGACGACCAAGATTGCAGGCAAGCGTTTTCTTTTCCGTTAGATTTCCAACCTGTGACAACGAATACTAATGAGGGTATGGCTGTCACAAAATCATACCATGAAAACCCACCGCAAACGTCACAGTATTGTTCAGAAATTGTTTCTGGTCTTATAGAAAAATCCTTTTTCATAATACTATACTCTCCTAATATTTTTAGATTTTGGCTCTCTTTATTTTACTATTCTACTGCAACAAACACGACAACAGTATGTCGTGTTTGTTGTGGTAGATTATATAAATAACCAATAGTTCACAATAGTAAACTATTGCGAACCATCAGTATGGTAATATTAAACATCGCAAATTTGCTTAATATCAATATCTTTGTCTAACAGAGTTAATCAATAAAGTATTTTCATAAAACGCTTTTCGATGAACAGGAATGAAGTTAATAATTATTTAGAAGATATTTTATATCTGTCTCCATATGCTTCTCTTGCGAGGCTAGAATATTTCTGAACGAATTCTTCTTTTGCATCGGTATAGGCGTCTCGGTTGTGTTCATAGAGTTCCTTTAGTTGAAGCTTTAGGTCGGCATATTCCTTCGCAATCTCGGGATGTTCGATCAGGTAATCTCGAAAATATAGTTCGTTCCAGTCATTGGCATAACGAACATGAAGGTGATAGACCTTTTCTTCAAAACCATACTTTGTATAGCCTTTGTTATAGGACTGGCGAAAGGTGGGCTGGTTGGATGAACTCATCATTTTCCAGTGCATGTCTGTCAGTCGATTTGTAAGTTTATCTAAATTAGAGAGTGAGGATATCTCCATAAGAATATCGATAATTGGCTTTGAGATAAGTCCGGGAACGGCGGTACTTCCGATATGGCTGATTCTAACGATTGAACCGTTATCAAGATCTTTCAGCAGCTTTTCTTTTTCAATTTCATACCATGCCGGATATTCCGGGTTATAGTCTTTCAGAATGATGGGAAACAGCTCCCATAACTCCTCAAGAGACATTTCGGATAGTTCCTTAATCATCTTCTACAGCCACCTCTTTCTCTAGAATACACACAATACCTAAAATATTAATTACCATTCCATTGATAGCTTAGTTGTACAACACCGGAAGAAAATGTTCTGGAATTAACCAATTTTAAATTCAATCTCCGCTTTATATCTATAAACAATGGTTTCCCTTCACCCAAAACAACAGGGTGAATCGATAATCTGAATTCATCAACAAGCCCTAAATGAATAAAAGTTGTAATGAGGCTAGCTCCTCCATAGAGCCAAATGTCTTTACCGGGATTATTCTTCATTTTGTTAATTTCTTCAAGAATATTTTCATTGATATAGATTGCTTGAGAATCAGCAGCTTTTTGAGTTCGGGAAAATACATATTTCTCTTTACTATGAATCAGCTTCCAAATTTCCTTTTCCTCATCCGAAGCTTCCTCTTGAGGAATATATTGTCCCCACAAATCATAACTTTTTCTTCCATATAAAATTGTGTCGATTTCGTTCAGAAAATTAGGAAAGCCCATTTCAGGGTCCATAATACACCAATCGATTTCACCATTTTTCCCTTCAATAAAGCCATCTAAAGAAACTGCTAAATCCAAAATTATTTTTCTATGATTTTTGTTATTTGACATTACGTAAACTCCTTCCTATATTCAATTATTAATAGAATAACTATTTCAGCTTAAAAAACTCCTCAAAAGCCGTCGGTGTAGCTGCTATTGTGCTACAGCCGCTGGTATAGGGAAGCTCTTTACCCTCCATGGTTGAGATACGACCTCCGGCTTCGTTAAGTATTAAAGAAGCAGCCGCATAATCCCAAGGGGATAAGAGAAGCTCAAAATATAATACAAAACGATTGGCAGCCACATAGCAGATGTCCAAAGCAGCGGAGCCACTTCTACGGATATCCAGCGCCTGATCATATAATTTTCGAGAAAGAGCAAAGGTTA
>JAGFXQ010000173.1 GCA_017861355.1 Bacillota bacterium | reverse complement strand
ACACCGATCACAGCATTTAGGATAATGACCAGTAAAATAATGACGGAATCTGCAATTTCTCCAATAATCAATGTGATTATCGTCGCAGCCAACAGAACATAGATCAACATATCCTTTAATTGAGATAGGAATAAGGTTAAAATACTTTTCTTAGGTTTCCCTTTCAGTTTGTTCAACCCGTACTTATCAAGGCGAGCCTTAGCCTCTGATTCAGAAAGACCGACACTTGAATCAACAAGAACTTCATTCTGTGATTTCGAAAACCACATATCAACACCTCTTTCATTCATCTTGCTTTCAATTATAGTTCCTAATAATTCGTTCTTTATGCCTTGTTCAGGAATAAGATGTCAAGACAGTAGAAATAGTATATCATGTTTTGAAAATATTGGCATTAAAAATTTATTAAAATGGCAAACATTTGGAAGGATGTAATTCATTACCTGATGTTTGACAGTGGGGTTATTCAATAGTAAAATAGACTAGTGCGAGGAAGCAGTATCTGCAAGAACGATGCTTCTTCATTTGTGTAAGATGGGAGAGAGGATGTGTGACATAATTGACCAGTAAGATAAGTGACTTATTAAAAAATTATGGTATGAAGGATGGTATGCTGGATTATTTCTCTTATGCGATTTTGATTGTAATCATAATATTATCCTGTATTATGGTAAATATCATTACAAAAAATATTATATTGAAGCTTTTGGCAAAGTTGATCTACCGAAATCGGTATCATTGGGATAAGATTCTTTTGCAAAGAAATGTGTTCTCGAGAATTGCAAACCTGTTTCCCGGTATTATCGTCTACTTGTTTTCACCTGCTTTTGAAGGCTTTACCTCCTATATCCGTAGAGGATGTGCAATCTATATATCCGCCGTCATTCTTTTTGTAGTAAGTGCATTACTGAATGCAATCGACGATATCTATCGTAATTATCCAATTTCTAAGGTAAGACCGATTAAGGGTCTGCTGCAGGTAGTTAAGATTGTGTTCTATATTGTGGTTGGAATCGTGATCATCGGTATCCTAATGGATCAGAATCCTCTTCTTATGTTAGGCGGTATTGGTGCCCTGGCTGCTGTCTTTTCCTTTGTATTCAAGGACTCTATTCTTGGCTTTATCGCTGGAATACAGTTAACCAGCAATGATATGCTTCGAATTGGTGACTGGATCGAGATGCCCAAATACGGTGCTGACGGTGATGTTATTGATATTACACTGAATACGGTAAAGGTTCAAAATTTTGATAAAACTATTGTAACCTTACCGGCTTATTCGTTAGTCTCGGATTCCTTTAAGAATTGGAGAGGAATGACCGAATTCGGCGGACGCCGAATTAAGAGATCGGTTATCATTGATGTAACAAGTATTCAATTCTGTTCTCCTGAGATGATTGAGAAATTTAAAAGGATAAATTATTTAAAGGACTATATCACCACGAAGGAGAGCGAGCTGAAGAATTATAATAAGAAATACAGTGCGGATCAGGAACTGGATATCAATAAGAAAAGATTGACCAATATCGGTACCTTCCGTGTCTACATTGAGAATTATCTGCGGGATAATCCGCAGCTTCAGCAAGGCTTGACTATGGTGGTAAGACAACTACCTCAGGGTGAAAACGGATTGCCGCTAGAGATATTGGCATTTACCGATGATACGAGATTTGAGAACTTTGAACGGATTCAATCCGATATCTTTGACCATATTTTCTCGATAGCAGGAGAGTTTGAACTAAGAGTCTTCCAGAGTCCCACCGGATATGATTATCGTGCGGGAAAAGAAATGTAAGAATAAAGCAAATAACAGGAGCAGGAATATATTATTATTCCTGCTCCTGCTATCATTGTCTCAATTCTGTTTTAATGCAAATATTCAATTCGATAGTGAGATATTACTAATAACATATTACTGTCCAAAAGCTATCATCTCCCAACTCTACAAGAACGATTGCGGTTTGTAATTCTGAGACGTAATTACAAATCTTTTATATTCTTTTTTTAGATACGACAGTTAACTCATTCAAATTAGGTCATTACAATCTAGCAAGTTAAGTTCGTACATCGTATCTGATATTTATTATGTTCCAAAGCAAAAATTATATACGCAGTAACTAGTATTTTTTTTAATGTAAAATCTGGTAAATAATTTGCAGAGGTTATTCGGCAGTTTGGCGTCTCTTAATTACCTTAAGTCTTGTAAATTCCTCACGTTCCTTCTCCTCCAGAGCATTCTGTATCTCGCTTGCCAGAGAAACATAGTAAGGGATTGTGATATTCTTTAATGCATTGGCACGCTTCAGAGTCTTGTTAATATTCGTAGCCAAGCGATATGCGGAATTTTCAATCATAGAAAGACGAATGGTAAGATCCTTTACCTTGATAAATCGTTTTGTTGCCTCATCCAAAGAAAGCTTTGTCTGAAAGAATGCATAAGTGGGTTTGGTTACCGTATTATCATATTCCACAAGAGGAATCTCAGTGCCCATAATACTTCGTTGCTTAATCTCAATGGAGTCTTCCTCGGGAATGGTGTTACTTAATTCCTGAACATTTACAATACCCATCTCGATATTAGCTTGCTGAAGTGAGAGATAAGCTGAAGTAAAGGTAGTGTCAATTTCAGTCTGAATATTCTTCGCTTCATCAATCAATTCCATCAATTCGTGCATGAGAATATTACGTTTCTTATCCATAAGCTCGTAACCTTGTTTTGCAAGTTTTAATGAATTCTTGGCTAATATTAAGTTACCCTTCGTAGGGAAGGTATTCGGATTCATGGGATCACCTCTATTCGCTTACGGATGTTGCTGCTTGGAAATACTTATCCAAAACCTTAGTATCAATACGGTCAAGCTCTTCTCTGGGGAGAATGGTAAGTAACTGCCAGCCCTTATCCAGAGTTTGTATCATGGAACGATCTTCTAAACGGCCCTGAGCGATAAACTCCTGCTCCATAGCAGCACCAAACTTAAGGTATAACTTATCGGTAGCGGATAGCTCATCTTCACCGATTACGCTTGCCAGGGCTCTTGCATCGCCAACACGAGCATAAGAGGAGAAGAGCTGGTTTGCAAGATCCTGATGATCTTCTCTGGTATAACCTTTACCGATACCGTCCTTCATAAGACGAGAGAGGGAAGGCAAGATACTAATCGGAGGATATACCGCTTTCTGATGAAGGGAACGATCAAGTACAATCTGCCCTTCCGTAATATATCCGGTTAAGTCCGGAATAGGATGAGTGATATCATCATTTGGCATGGTCAGGATCGGGATCTGAGTAACAGAACCTGGACAGCCGTGAACAATTCCGGCTCTCTCATATAATGTAGCTAATTCGCTGTAAAGGTAACCGGGATAACCCTTTCTACTGGGAATCTCACCTTTCGAGGAGGATACCTCACGCATTGCTTCTGCAAAAGAGGTCATATCAGTAAGAATTACAAGAATATGCATTCCCTTCTCAAAAGCAAGGTATTCAGCAGCGGTAAGAGCTACCTTAGGTGTAATAAGACGTTCAACAACCGGGTCATTCGCGAGGTTGAGGTACATAACAACGTGTGAGCTGGCACCACTTTCTTCAAATGTTCGACGGAAAAAGTCAGCAACATCATGCTTTACACCCATGGCTGCAAATACGATAGCAAAATCACCCTCAGAATTCTCTCCAAGGGATGCCTGCTTTACAATCTGAGCAGCTAATTGATCATGGGGAAGACCATTTCCGGAGAAGATGGGAAGCTTCTGACCACGAATTAAGGTGGTCAAACAATCAATCGCGGAGATACCGGTTTTAATATAGTTTCTTGGATATTCTCTGGAACAGGGATTAAGAGGCTGACCATTAACATCACGCTTTGTCTCTGCGATAATATTACCAAGTCCGTCAATGGGCTGACCAACACCGTTAAAGACACGACCCAGGATTTCAGGAGAGAGTGTTACCTCCATCGGGTGCCCGGTTAACTTCGTATGGGTGTTGAATAATGACATATCCTCGGTACCTTGGAATACCTGTATAACTGCTTTATCTTCATATAACTCAACAATTCTGCCTAATTTCTTTTTGTTGCCTTCTACCGTCAGTTCTACGATTTCATCGAAGGATGCTCCACGAATACCTTCCAGAACGATTAGAGGGCCATTAATCTGACTTAGTCCTAAATATTCTATTGACATAATTACCTCCTAAGCATTCTTAGCCATTATCTCATCATAAAACTGATCAATCATAGCTCTATAATCGTCGAACTTATTCAACTCATCATTTGCAACATCATATTTGATAGAAATAACTTTATCAAATACCGAACTTTCCTTTAATAAGGACATTGGCATATTACGGTCAATCAATAATCTGGCTTTCTGATAAAGATAGAGAATTGTCTCCATCATTTTTAACTGCTTTGCCATAGGAACATAAGTGTCGGAAGGGTGATATGCATTCTGCTGTACAAATCCGAGACGTATTACTTTTGCAATCTCAAGTACAAGCTTCTGATCATCCGGAAGTACGTCACTACCAATCAGCTTAACAATTTCATTCAATTGACTTTCCTGTGTAAGAATACTCAACATCTGATTACGACATTCTACAAAATCTTCTCCAACATTTTTGGTATACCAGGGAGCCAGATCATTGACATACTCACTATAGCTGGTTAACCATTGAATTGCAGGGAAATGTCTTGCATAAGCCAGAGATTTATCTAATGCCCAGAAACAGCGAACAAAACGCTTGGTATTCTGAGTAACCGGTTCGGAGAAGTCACCACCCTGAGGAGATACTGCTCCGATGATTGATACACTGCCTTCCGTCCAGTTCAAATTCTGCATAAAGCCGGCACGCTCGTAGAAAGCAGATAAGCGGGAAGCAAGATATGCAGGGAAACCTTCCTCTGCGGGCATTTCTTCCAAACGGCCGGATAATTCACGGAGAGCCTCAGCCCAACGAGAAGTAGAGTCAGCCATAATCGCTACATGATAACCCATATCACGATAATATTCCGCCAAAGTGATACCGGTATAGATACTTGCCTCACGGGCAGCAACCGGCATATTGGAGGTATTTGCAATCAGAGTAGTACGGTCAAGCAATGGATTACCACTCTTGGGATCCACCAGTTTGGTGAAATCTTCAAGAACCTCAGTCATCTCATTACCACGCTCACCACAGCCAATATATACGATAATATCTGCATCACACCATTTTGCAAGCTGATGCTGTGTCATTGTCTTACCGGTACCGAAACCACCTGGAATAGCAGCAGTGCCACCCTTGGAGATCGGGAACAGGGTATCCAGAATTCTTTGTCCGGTAACGAGCGGGCGATCCGAAGGATAACGTTTTGCAGTAGGGCGGGGAACACGAATTGGCCATTTTTGTGTAAGGGAGATTTCTTTTTCCTGCCCCTTACTATCTAATATTGTTACGATTGTATCACTGATGGTATACTTGCCATCCGGAACAACTTTGGTTACCGTACCGGATACATCAGGTGGAATCATAGATTTGTGAACGATAGCTCTTGTCTCCGGAACCTCAGCAATGATTGTTCCGCCATACACTTTATCTCCGGGCTTTACAGTAACATGTACATCCCAAAGCTTAGTAGTATCAAGGGATTCAACACTAACTCCTCTGGAAATAAAAGTACCTGATTTTGCTGCGATTTCCTGTAAGGGACGCTCGATACCATCGAAGATATTACTGATGATACCGGGAGCCAGGGTCACTGAAATAGCAGCACCCGTTGACATAACCTCATCACCAGGACGCAGGCCGGTGGTTTCCTCATAAACCTGGATTACGGTTCTACCGGTGTTTAATCCAATGACCTCACCAACCAGTCTGTCTTTTCCGACCAGAACCATTTCACCCATTTTAAAGGCTTTATTTTCGCCCACATATACAATAGGGCCGTTGATACCAAATATTTTACCTGTTAAACTCATAAGGATGAACTCTCCCTTTCATAGTCTTAAAGAGTAAAGGAACTCTTTGCTTCTTCCAATTTAGTTAAAAAAGAATTATCAATCAGAATACTTCGGGAAGGAATTACAGCACGGGTACCACCAATAAAATCACGGTCGCTAACCGTAAGAGTTACACCTGTTTTTTCTTCTAGACGGGATGCTTTCTCTGCATCGGTAGGATTGATATATACAGTGATTACATCACCACTGGCAAATTCATTTGCGTTTCTTATTTGAGCAGCTAATAATTCTTCGTAATCGGAGGTTTTCATAAATTCCTCCAGTTTAATTCTGACATCCTTAAACACTCGATCTGCAACTTCAGCCGTTTTCTCAAGAACCTTACGTCTGATATCCATTGCTTCTGAAGACAGCTTACGATTTCGTTCCCGAACGATATCGTCAGACGCCATACGGTAATTTGCTTCTGCTTTACGCAGGGCAGTTTCCTTGCGCTCATCAAAATTCTTTTGTAGTGTATTCTTATATTCTTCCACAATTTCTATGTTTTGCTTTGTCGCGCTATCAATAACCGAAGAATAAAAATGGTCTAATTTTTCATCAAGAGTCATAAATATCTACCTTTCTATGGGACTATAACTTTAATCCAATGGCTTCGTTAACATAGGAGGTAATAAAGTCAGGCTTTCGACCGGTCCCATGTCTATCCGGGATTTCTACGATTAATGGAATTCTTCTGTTCAGCTTTACGTCATTAATAATTTCGGGAAACTCATTACTAAGCTTTTCTGTAATCAGAATAATGCCTATCGTCTTATCTGCAAGCACTTTGTCCAATTCAACCTTCAACTCCGGCTTTGTATGAACCACAACGCCGCTTACACCGGCAAGTTTCATTCCGGTGTAAGTATCAATATTATCGCTGATAAGATACATACGCATATTGTTATTCCTCCATTCAATGAATTCCTTTGGTTGCTAATTATGAACCAAGAATAGTGAAGGAAACGATCAAACCGTAGAGAGCAATACCTTCTGCAAGAGCTACGAAGATTAAGGACTTACCCATGATAGAAGCATCTTCACTGATCGCACCTAAAGCAGCAGAAGCAGCACTAGCTACGGCAACACCACCACCGATACAGGATAAGCCGGTAGAGAGAGCAGCAGCAATGTATTTCCAGCCGTCTGTGGATGCAGCTGCTGTTGCTGTTCCAGCAGCAAAAGCTTGACCTGAAAACATCATTACATTTGCAACAACTAATACACCGAAGAACATAAATACATTGAAAGCCAGTGTCGCCTTTAAGCCACCTTTGCTTCTTTTACTTGCTAAAAAGGATCCGAACGGAACGATAAT
>JAGFXQ010000435.1 GCA_017861355.1 Bacillota bacterium | reverse complement strand
GCATCTGCATATAGAACACGGGTCTTCTCGCCGATATCAAGGCCTTCCCATTCGGGCTCGATCTCTCCACGGCCTACTGTCTTGAAAGGAACGTCATTAGAGAATTCCTGAGCGACAACAGTATCGATTGGGATTAATAATCTAACACCTTTTTTCTCTGCCTTATCCATCATCTGCTTTACATAATCAAGGAAATCAGGCTCTAATAATGACTTACCAACTTCCTCACCAAGAGATTTCATGAAAGTATAAGCCATACCACCACCAATAATTAAGGTATCAACCTTATCAAGGAGGTTATCGATAACGGAAAGCTTGCTGGACACCTTAGAACCACCAAGGATCGCTACGAAAGGTCTCTTCGGGTTATTAACTGCATTGCCAAGGAATTCTATTTCCTTCTGCATTAAGTACCCAACAACCGACGTATCTACGAACTGGGTAATACCAACATTAGAGCAATGTGCTCTATGAGCAGTACCAAATGCATCGTTTACAAATATATCACAAAGGGAAGCTAATTCCTTGCTGAAAGCTTCGCCATTTTTTGTCTCTTCTACTCTATAACGGGTATTCTCAAGAAGAACTACTTCGCCATCCTTCATAGCAGCTACTGCAGCCTTCGCATTTTCTCCAACAACATTATCATCCTTTGCAAACTTTACTTCCATGCCAAGTAATTCTGCTAATCTTACTGCAACCGGAGCTAAGGATAATTCGGGCTTGGGCTCACCCTTCGGCTTGCCTAAATGGGAGCAAAGAATAACCTTACCGCCATCATTAATTAATTTCTTGATTGTAGGAAGTGCCTCAACAAGACGAACCTCATCAGTAATTCTTCCATCCTGCAACGGAACATTGAAATCGCATCTTACTAAAACTCTTTTCCCTTTAACATTGATATCATCAACTGACTTCTTATTTAACATAAACTTTCTCCTTTCAATACTATGTTATTAATTCAGGAATTAAATGCTATGTTATCTATGATCGTAATAAAAAAGAAAAGGGTCCGGTCCTGAGAGACCGGACCCATGATGGATCAATTAAGCATTATCAATATATTATGCTAATTCAGCAAAATATTTAATTGTTCTAACCATCTGGCTGGTGTAGGAATTCTCGTTATCATACCAAGAAACAACCTTAACTAAAGACTTGCCGTTTCCTAAATCAGTAACCTTTGTCTGTGTTCCATCAAATAAGGAACCATAGGTGATACCGATAACGTCTGAAGAAACGATTTCATCTTCTGTATAGCCAAAGGATGCAGAAGATGCTTTCTTCATTGCTGCATTAATATCATCTTTAGATACTGTGCCATTAACAACAGCAACTAATTCAGTAACGGAACCTGTAGGTACAGGTACTCTCTGAGCAGCGCCATCTAATTTGCCAGCTAATTCAGGAACAACAAGACCGATTGCTTTAGCAGCACCAGTGGAGTTCGGAACAATATTAACAGCTGCAGCACGAGCTCTTCTTAAATCACCATTTCTGTGAGGACCATCTAAAGTCATCTGATCACCAGTGTAAGCGTGAATTGTAGTCATGAAACCTTTTTCAATTGCTACTAATTTATTTAATGTATCTGCCATAGGAGCTAAACAGTTTGTTGTACAAGAAGCAGCAGAAATGATTGTGTCGGTTGCCTTTAATGTATTCTCGTTAACACTGAATACAACGGTAGGAAGATCATTACCTGCCGGAGCAGAGATAACAACTTTCTTAGCACCTGCATCAATATGTGCCTGAGACTTTGCTTTTGAAGCAAAGAAACCTGTACACTCAAGAACTACGTCTACACCAAGCTTACCCCAAGGTAAATCAGCAGGATTTTTCTCTGCATAGATCTGAATTTCCTTACCGTCAACAACGATGGAGCTTTCTTTTGCTACTACTGTATCACCCTTAGCATATCTACCCTGTGCGGAATCGTATTTTAATAAGTGTGCTAACATTTTAGCATCTGTTAAATCATTGATAGCTACGATCTCGTAACCTTCTGCGCCGAACATCTGTCTGAATGCAAGACGGCCGATACGTCCAAAACCATTAATTGCTACTTTTACTGCCATGATTATATTCCTCCTAATTATTTAAATTTATAATATACTGCCAATAGACAGCAATTAATCATGTAAATAGGTGTCATTTTGGATGATTCACTTGTCCAATACACTTTGACAAAATTTTCTCAATCCAAAATTATTTTACCTAATTTGAGAAAAAATATCAAGAGCTTATTTCTCTATTTCTTGAATATTATGAATATGTTGATAATTTATATTTCTCCAGAGTTTTTTTTGTGCAGTTTTGTTGATTATGCCGGTCAATTTCACTCACCAATAATTTACGAAATCAAGTGAACGATCAGATATTCCCTGGATTTATTAAACGATCAGATATTCCCTGGATTTATTATGCAACTATAAATATAGCACTATTTTCCGAACTACACAAGCCCTGAGACAATCGATTGATATATTGCAGAGAGAGTTTGGAATGATTCTGTTTATGGCATACAGAAATATTATCCCATAACTTTTATAGAATTATGTACCTTCCAACAGAGAAATCGCCTTTTTTAATATCATCCAGGTTTGTTTAATGCTTGCCAAAGCTTTCCATCTGTATTATATAAAAACCTCCTACGTGCTGTATTCACGAAGGAGGTTTGTGATTATATTATGATAGAACAATTAAGATCTAAGCTTATATTCCAAACGAATCTTGTCTGCAATCAAAGCTACAAACTCAGAATTCGTAGGCTTTCCTTTGCCGT
>JAGFXQ010000028.1 GCA_017861355.1 Bacillota bacterium | reverse complement strand
TTCTACCGATGAAAACCAGCCAATTGGGTTTGTTAAACTGAAAGATAGAAACAGGGAAGCGGAAATGGTCATCATGATCGGAGACCGACAGCAATGGGGCAACGGATACGGCACAGAAACGATCCGAGAAATGCTCAATCATGCATTTTTCCGTAAGAGAGTGCCACGTGTGATTGCTAAGATCCATCCAAAGAATGTCCGGTCCGTCAAGGCTTTTGAGAAGGCAGGCTTTCTGTTTGAAAGTGAATTGAATCAATTTCACCTCTATAGCATAACATTTGAGGATTTTATCCGTGGAATTGTTAAGAAGTGATATGATATTATAACTGATATCTGAAGAAGAATTGATCCATCATATATAAGTGATACGAGGTGTGTATGAAATCAACATTTAACATTGGTGAAATATCCGAATTATTAAACATACCAAAATCCACCCTGCGTTATTGGGAGAGCAAGGGTTTGCTTCGGATGCCGCGCGGTACGGAGAGCAATTACCGGGAGTATAATCACGGATCAATCTATACCATCTCAGATTTGGCACATTTTCGCTGTCTCGGAATGCCTCTTCAGGAGATGAAGCGATTGCCTCATTTGTCGCCAAAGGATCTGGCCTCTTCCCTGATCGAGCTAGAGAAGGACTTGGATCGAAGACTACAGGAATTATATACTTCAAAGGAGTATATTAATAAGAAATTGAGCTGCATCGAGGAATACAATATATTATTGGAACACCAGTATCAAGAAGAAGTCCCGGATTATAACTGTATCTATCAGTTTTCCATCGATGATGCCAATGCATGGTCCATCTATATCAAGGATCAATATCAAAGTATTCTACTCTATGATCCGAACAAAAGTGAGATCGAAACCGGGCTGGTGATACCAACCTCTCCGGAGCAATCAAAAATCTGGTCAAAGAATAATCAAACGGTGTATTTGTCCTTTGTACTTAAGGTGGATTATAGTGCACCCTCGATAGAAGCATTTCGTCCGCATACAGAGTACATTACGGACTTAGGCTATGAAGTCACCAATATTGTTGCCAGATATCTATTTTCCGCCTGGGATGATAAGTATCTGGATTATTATAAGGCATTTGCTGAAGTTAAGAGGAAATAACCGAATTGAGGAGGTAACCATATGTCTGGCACAATCTATATCAAACAAGCAGATAAAGATCAGCTCAGAAAAGTATTAGAGGATAATAAATATACCAGTCATACCGTCACGAAGTACCTCGAAAGTCTGGAGATTGAGATGGAACGGGCAGATGTGAAAGATTCCGATCAGATAGCGGATAAATTTATAGCAATGAATTCGAAGGTACTCCTATCCGTCGATGGAGAGGAAGAAGAGATAATCTTAGTCTATCCAAAGGATGCAGATGCCCGCAACAATAAGATATCTGTCTTATCACCGATCGGGACCGCCATTCTAGGATATTGTGAAGGAAGCATAATAGAATGGAAGATCCCGGATGGGATAGCTACAATAGAGATAAAGAAAGTGATAGGTGAGCCGGGTTGAATACATATCCCGGCTCTATACAATACTTGATTGATGCCCGGGATAAGACATTAATGTTCTTCTTTATACAAGGTATAGAAATCAGCTTCCACATCTTCCATGCGCTTTCCATACCATTGCTTTGCATCGTCCAAGGCCTTGTTATAAATAAAGTGTCCCAGATTATCCATGAAGAAATCCAGAACGCCTTCGGAAGCAATCACTCCAAGCTTCTCATCCCGTTCTGTCTCAAAATAATAGACGATCTCTTCCAGAAGCTGTTTCTTCAGCTCCGGTGTTAAATCAATACCAAGCTTATTCTTATTCTTGTCCATATGCCTCTCCATTTCTAATACGATTTTTATGACTTCTTTGTGTGACAATGTGTATATTAAGTTTGTGTAAGCAAAGCATACATAAACTTTTAGATTGAAAGATTTGCGGAAGCTTTCAATCAAATTCTCATTGTAATAGTGTTAGATTGAAAATCCTTGTTAAAGTAATCGTAATGAAATACATAACTTTATTATAGACAGAATAGCCAAAATGTAAAGCAGAGGCTTGTGCACTAATATATCTGAAAGAGGAAGAGGATATGCTTCCCCTAATGCACTGTTTGCCGGACAGCTTACTGTTTTGTATGACAATGACGAACATTTATGTTCGATCATGGCATACAAAGCAGTGGGGTGTCCGGCAACCTGTGTGTGAGGGAAGTGTATCCTCTTCCTCTTTCTGATATAGATCTTAGTGCTCAAGCCTCTTCGTAAATTTGTTTTTGGCTTTTAAGCAGTCTTCTCAAACTGAGAGTTATAAAGGTTAGCATAGAAGCCGCCCTTCGCAAGTAACTCAGTATGGGTTCCTTGTTCTACGATATCACCCTCGTTCATGACAAGAATGAGGTCGGCATCACGGATCGTTGAGAGGCGGTGAGCGATGATAAAGCTGGTTCTGCCCTTCATAAGGCTATCCATTGCTCTCTGAATCATAATCTCGGTTCTGGTATCGACAGAGCTGGTTGCTTCATCGAGGATCAGGATCTTCGGATCTGCCAGAATCGCTCTGGCTATGGTAAGTAGCTGTTTCTGACCCTGAGATACATTGCTGGCTTCCTCATTCAGTACCATTTGGTAACCATCCGGAAGGGTGGAGATGAAGTGATGTACATGGGCTGCCTTAGCTGCCTTGATTACCTCTTCATCGGTTGCATCTAACTTACTGTAACGGATATTATCCATGATGGTACCATTGAACAACCAGGTGTCCTGAAGAACCATACCGAACAAACGGCGTAGGTCGCTACGATTGAAGTCTTGAATATTGTGTCCGTCAATTAAGATCTCACCACTGTTAATATCATAGAAACGCATAAGCAGTTTGACCATTGTAGTCTTGCCGGCACCGGTCGGACCTACGATAGCAATCTTCTGGCCTTTATAAACCTGGGTGCTGAAATTATTAATGATGATTTTGTCCGGATTATAGCCAAAGTGTACATTCTTGAATTCTACCTGTCCATTCAAGCCATCGATGGATACCGGATTCTCCACCGTCTGTACCTCCTCAGGAGAAGCTAAGAATTCGAATACTCTCTCCGCAGCAGCCGCGGTAGACTGGAACATGTTCGCAACCTGCATCAACTGATTGATTGGCTGTGTAAACTGACGGATGTATTGGAAGAAGGATTGGATCTGTCCTACCTGAATCTTACCGTTGATAGCAAGATACCCACCAAGGATAGCCACACCTACATAACCGATATTTCCGACAAACTGCATCACGGGCATCATTAAACCGGATAGGAACTGAGATTTCCAAGCGGATTCATAAAGTTTTTCATTCTTCTCATCAAATTCACGAATGGAGTCTTCTTCTTTGTTAAATACTTTAACGATGTTGTGACCGCCATATGCTTCTTCTACCTGGCCATTGACATGACCTAAGTATTCCTGCTGCTGCTTGAAGTACTTCTGTGACTTCTTGATTACCTGACTGACTAAAACTCCTGAGACAGGTAGGATCAATAATGCAAGGAAGGTCATGGATACATTGATACGAAGCATCATGATCAGGACGCCGATGATGGTAATCACGGAGGTGATCATTTGGCCCAAACTTTGATTCAAGCTGTTGCTTAAGGTGTCAACATCATTAGTGACACGGGAGAGAATCTCGCCATGGGAGGTGGTATCAAAATAATTCATCGGCATACGGTGAATCTTCTCAGAGATATCCTTGCGGAATTTGTAGGATACCTTCTGGCTGATAGCGGTCATAATCCAGCCTTGGACGAAGGAAAGTAAAGCACTGACACCGTACAATATAATTAAGGTAAGCAGTATCTTAGACAAGGCATCAAAGTCAATGCCGTCACCGCCATTAATCTTATTCATCAAGCCCTTAAAGATCTCTGTGGTTGCATCACCCATGATCGTGGGACCGACAATAGCAAAGACGGTACTGCCAATTGCAAATAGAAGCATTAATAGGAAACCGAACCGATACTTTGCTAAGCTGGCAAAAAGCTTCTTCATCGTACCTTTGAAATCCTTTGCTTTCTCACCGGGCATCATACCGGGAGGTCCCATATGTCCGCCGCCGGGTCTTCTTCTGCCTGAAGTAGAACTCATAGGAGCCTTTTGTGTATTTTCTTCTCTACTCATAACTCAATTCCTCCTCTGATAATTGGGAAGAAGCAATCTGTTGATATACTTCACAATTCTTTAACAGCTCCTTGTGGGTTCCCTTACCGGCGATGCGGCCATCATCCAGTACAATAATCTGTTCCGCGTTCATAATAGTACTGATACGTTGTGCCACAATAATCAAGGTACTGTCGGTAAGTTGTTCTTTCAAGGTCCTTCTCAGGGTAGCATCCGTCTTAAAATCAAGAGCAGAGAAGCTGTCATCAAATACATAGATCTCCGGTCTCTTTGCAATCGCTCTTGCGATGGAAAGGCGTTGTTTCTGACCTCCGGATACGTTGGTTCCGCCCTCTGAGATGGAAGACTCATAGCCCTCCGGTTTGGCATCAATGAATTCAGTTGCCTGAGCAATATCTGCGGCACGTTTGATCTCTGCTTCATCTGCGTTCGGAGCACCAAAGGCAATGTTGGAGGCAATGGTACCGGTGAATAAGACACCCTTCTGAGGTATAAAACCAAGCTTGTCGCGTAAGGAATGTTGCTTCATCTTAGTGATGTCGGTACCGTCTACTAAGATGTGACCCTCTGTCGCATCATAGAACCTGGGGATTAGATTAATTAAGGTAGATTTACCGCTACCGGTACTTCCGATGATTGCGGTCGTCTCACCCGGTTTCGCAGTAAAGCTAATTCCGGAGAGTACATCTTCTTGTGCATTCGGATAACGGAAGGAGACATCACGAAACTCAAGAACGCCTTTCATACCGGATTTGGTGGGTTCGTCAGTATCTGCTTCTTTAATAGAGATCTTGGTTGAGAGTATTTCATCGATACGCTTTGCAGCAACGGTAGCTCTCGGTAACATGATGGATACCATAGTAAGCATCAGGAATGCCATGATGATCTGCATTGTATACTGGATAAAAGCTATCATATCGCCAACCTGCATGGTTCCTGCATTGATCTTATCTGCGCCAACCCAGATAATCAGGATGGATACCAGGTTCATGATCATCATTAGTACAGGCATCATAAAGGTCATAACACGATTAACAAAGAGAGAATTCTTCGTCAGATCTACGTTTGCTTTATCAAATCGCTTCTCTTCATAAGCGACGGTACTGAAGGCACGAATAACCGGAAGACCGGTGATGATTTCACGGGTAACCAGATTGATTCGGTCAACCAGCTTCTGCATCATCTTGAATTTAGGCATCGCTACAATTAATAAGGTACCGATCAGGATAAAGATTGCACCAACACCTACAACTAAAACCCAGGTCATAGAATTGTTGGTTCTCATTACTTTAAATATTCCACCGAGCGCAAGGATCGGAGAATAGATAACAATACGAATCAAAAATACAATCAGCGTCTGAACCTGTTGAATGTCATTGGTACTACGAGTAATCAGGGAAGCGGTGGAGAATTGGTCCATTTCCTGATTGGAGAAAGAGAGAACCTTCTTAAATACACTGCTTCGTAAGTCTTTACCCATTCCGGCTGCAATTCTGGAGGATAGGAAGGTTACAAATATAGAAGCAAGCATGGCAGCTAAGGCAAGGCCGATCATTCTTAGTCCGATGGAAAAGATGTAATTCAACTGCATCTGACCAACATCAATTCCGACTGCTTCATATTCGGTCTTGATAAAGGAGCTTGCACTGGCTGTGAGAAGCATCTCCGGCATCTCCTTGAGCTTCTCGGTAATTCCGGAAAGCATGGAAGTCTTCGCTTCGGGAGGAAGTTTTCCAATCAGAAGGAAGATATCCGGATTACCCTGTGTCATATTTGCAGGAAAGTTCGCCAGAAACTGCTCCTTCATCTGCTGAGAGGTCTCATTGTCACCCTCAAAGGATAATACCATCATCATTGGGATAGAAAGTGCATCCGTCAGTTCTGTCTCGGCCTCTTTATCCCATACATAGAGATTCTC
This sequence comes from Bacillota bacterium, assembly GCA_017861355.1. Lineage (GTDB taxonomy): Bacteria > Bacillota > Clostridia > Lachnospirales > Lachnospiraceae > Mobilitalea. The sequence goes on along the minus strand of JAGFXQ010000028.1, from coordinate 11,280 downwards.
CGAGGAGAGAAGCGGATATTCATCCAGATAATCGGACCATTCCTTCTCACTTAAGGTATCCTTACTGAGGAGAGAATAGTGGTCCTTCACCAGAGCAGTATCAGTATCTTCCATGAATAGGAATAACCGATCCATCTGGGATGCCCGAAGTACTTCGGGTACGGTATCTTCAATACCACTGTTGGTGATTCCGACATTAATTATGTCTGAAGTATAAGTAGGCAGGGATAAATCACAGACTGCCTGAAGTATGAGCAGCATGGTAACAAATACCAGCGCAAATACCGATTTTTTTAAGAATTTTAAGAGCTTTAGCATAGGAATTCCTTTCTGATATTGTTGATTTCTAGGATGGATCATCCGGTTTATTAATCAGATTATTTTTAATCCTTAGAACCATATGATGCATCGATTTTAACTCTTCATCGGTAAAACCATCAAAGAGTCTGTTGGTCAGTCCTTTCATGAAAGCTTCTCCCTGTTCGGCCATACATCTTCCCTCAGGTGTCAGATATACTCTCATGATTCTTTTGTCCTCTTCATCCGGAGCGCGGCGAACATAATGATTCGCTTCCAATTTACTTAGCATCCCGGTTATTGTTGCGGGTTTAACACAATGTTTTTCGGACAAGGCTTTTTGGGTAATTCCATCATTATCTCGGATTAAGAGAAGTAACTGGGGTTGACCCGGATATAAATTGGCATTTGCCAGCTTATGATAGGAACGCTGATGAATAGCTTTAAAAATTTCAGAAAAGTCATGAACCAGCTGGGTTACCTCTTTTTTCGCTTCTATTCTTATCTCCTCCTTTGATCCAATCGTTCAATCTTTGTAAAAGCAAGCACTTTATCATAAGTATCGCTTAAAATTTTCGAATCATACCGTTTGATGCAGTACGATACGTTCTATGTTTGAATACTTAGGTGCCTAACAGATATGTATTATAGCACTCGTACGGAGTAAGTCAATATATTCAATTCTTAAATTTTCATAAGATTTGAATCGTTTTAAGGAAGTAGAGTGGATTAAAGGGATTAACGACAAGCTCAAAGACAGCAGACAGTAAAAAGACAGTCAGTCGAAAGAAAGTAGTGATATAATTAGAAAGAGTCGGTAACAAGGACTGCGTATACAAAGACTTGTTACCGACTCGTATTGCTACCGGAGTTTTTCTAGCAGAACCTCAAGCAAAGCATCGTTTTGCTCGGGCTTCATAAAGCAGAAGCGGATGAACTTATTATTGAGGAAGGGGAAGGTCGAACAGTCACGAATCATAAGACCTTTGCGGATTGCAGCTTCAAACAGGTCCATTGAGGTTACCTCTTCCTTTAATATCTTAATGAGAATAAAGTTAGCGGTCGGAGGATAGTAATGAACATTTTTGCAGGAGTTAAGGATATTGCAGATACGATCTCGCTCCGTTGCAATTAAGTCTCGGGTACACTTGATATAATCCTCATCCATGAACATGATTTCTCCGGCAATTGCTGCCAGACTGTTGATCGTCCAGGGATTCTTACGCTGATTTATCTCCTTTAACAGATCCGCGTTCCCACAGATGGCATAGCCGAGACGAAGTCCCGGTGATGCAAAGAACTTGGAGATACCACGGAGAATGATGATGTTGTTATAGGATTCGGTGAGAGGCACTGAGGTAATCTCAGCAACATTCTCTGTAAACTCAACATAGGTTTCATCCACCATGACAAAGATGCCTTTTTGCTTGCAGATATCCAGGATCTTTCGCATATCACTTCGGGTGATTGCGGAAGAAGTGGGATTGTTCGGGTTACAAATCGCAAGTAGATCCACATCAGAGGTCAACTCACTCTCTAAAGCTCGGATATCAAGAACGAAGTTGTTCTCTTCCTCCAGACGGAAATAACGGATGATGCCGCCACCTAAGGCTACCTCGCGTTCATATTCCGAATAGGTTGGACCGACAATTAAGGCTTTCTTTGGATGCTTTAGTTGTATGAACAGGGAGATCAGCTCGGTGGAGCCATTCCCTACGATTATATTTTCAAAATCGGTATGAACATATTCTGCAATCTTTTTACGAAGAGAGGTGTATTCCCGGTCAGGATAGCTCATGATAGCGTCTATTCGCTCTGCTAAGGTCTCCTTCAGCTTCGGAGAGATACCAAGAGGATTCACATTAGCGGAAAAGCTTACGATATCCTCCTTTTTGATTCCATATACCTTCTCAATCGTCTCTAAATCGCTTCCATGAAAATGGTCTGAATGTTTTATCATTGAACTCCTCCCGGCATATGACAGCCTATCTTATCGAAATGAAATATATTATTAAAATTTTACGGAAATAAGTAGTAAAAAAGTCTCTAAACATAGTGTTTTATGATAAATACTGGATTTTTTTCTCTTATTGAATTATAATTATTACAATATTATATCTTATTTAAAATATTTTGCAATGCTTCATATCGCTTAGTCATTCCAATCATATTTTGTAACTATTCAGGCCAGGCTCGAAAATCCTGCGGATTTCCGAGCTGTATTGGATTAATCCAATAGAAATATACATAAATAGCCCTTTGAAAGTAAACTTTCACGGTCTGTTTATATATATTTCTGCTGGCCTGAACGGATATAAATTTTTGTAACTATTCAGGCCAGGCTCGAAAATCCTGTGGATTTCCGAGCTGTATTGGATTAATCCAATAGAAATATTTAAAAATAGCCCCTGGAAAGTAAACTTTCCTGGTCTATTTTGTAAATATTTCTGCTGGCCTGAATAGTTACCATATTATTCAACTTGAGGTGATAAATTGAAGGAAAAAATCGAGCGTTTTTCAAAAGGGGATTTTGAATATGAGCTTCCTTTTATTTGTCTGTCCGAGGACGAAATCAGGATAACTGTGGAGGCGGGAAGCTCCTATCAGGGCAGCTTTACGGTCAGTAATAGCATGGATCGGGAAATGAAGGGTGTCCTATACTCCTCTAATCGATTGCTCGAGATAGCAGAGAATTCCTTTCAAGGTGTACTAAGTACGGTTGCTTTTCAATTTCATGCCGATTATCTGAAGGCGGGAGAGGTGATTCAAGGAGAAATCAGCGTAGTCAGCGATTGCGGTGAACTTCTTCTTCCTTTTTATGTCCATATTGAGGCTGCTTGTGTTACCACCTCCTTAGGAAAAATCAAAGATTTATTCCAGTTTACGAATTTGGCAAGAATGGATTGGTCGGAAGCGAAGAAGGTATTTCGAATGGAGGAATTTGAGCGAATCTTTCTGGGAAATGAGGAGCGATATCGATTTATCTATCGAAACCTGATCAAAAGTATTACCACAAGTCAGGCATTAGAAGAATTTTTGATTGCAATCCATAAGAAAGCAATGATACACCTAAGCATTGACAAGACCAAGGTGGAATATCTGGTAACTGAGGAAAACATCAGTGATAAGTTGATTCTGACCAAGGACCATTGGGGTTATGCAGAAATAAGAGTGGGCACTACGGCTCCCTTTATTATATTAGAACAAAAATTTGTATGGGCAGATCGATTTATCGGAAATACCCATCAAATTTCTTATACGATTGATTCGAAGAATCTCAGAGGAGGGATCAACTTCGGACAGATTATGATCAAGACCGTATATCAGACTTTAACGATTGATGTGATCTGCCGAGGCAGCAAACAAGTCACCGTCTCGCAGCATCGAATGATCCAAAGACTGGAACTGGGACTGATGGATAATTATCTGAACTTTCGTCTAAATAAAATAAATCTGGATCATTATGTTCTTGAGACAGAAAGCTTATTGGACGAACTGCCTGACCGAGAGGACAGCAGACTGAAAGGATTAATCAGAGTACACCTTGCTTTGGCAGTCGGCAATCAGAAGAAGGCAGAAGAAGAATTGGATCATTTTCAGAGAGAAGAAGCAATTCTGAAAAGGAATTCTATCGTAGAATACTGTGCTTATCTATATCTTAAAGCTTTAGTTCTGAAAGAAGACGGAGTGATTAAGGAGACAGCAAAGACGATTCGCGGGTATTATGAAAGCGGAAATGACGATTGGCGGCTCCTTTGGTTTCTTCTGAATGTTGATTCCGGATATCGCAACAATGGAAGTAGAAAACTGTCAGATATCAAAGAGCAGTACGAGGCAGGCTGTCACAGTCCGATTCTATATTATGAAGCAGTATGCATCTACAACCAGGACCCGGTGCTGCTTCGTGAGCTGAATGAATTTGAGATTCAAATATTACACTATGGAATAAAGAATTGGATTCTGTCAAAAGAATTGGCACAGCAATATTCTTATCATGCAAGTAAACGCAAGACCTATCACCCGGTGATCTATCAGGGCTTAATCAAGTTATATGATGAATATGGAGATATCGAAACTCTTTCTGTGATTTGCAGTCTGCTGATTAAAGGCTTAAAAAAATCAGAGAAATATCATGAGTGGTATCGCCTCGGGGTGGAATCACAGCTTCGTATCACAGAGCTCTATGAATACTACATGTATTCCATCTCATACACGATGCAGGAGCCGTTGTCCCTGCCGGTGTTACTATATTTTATCTATAACAGCAATTTAAGTGATAAGAAGAAAGCCTTTCTTTATGCGAATATCATCCGTCACAAGGATCAGAATGAACCAATCTATCGCAGTTATCTCAAGCGGATGGAGTTGTTTTCTGTAAAAATGCTGGGTGCTCATCAGATTAGTAATGATTTGGCAATATTATATCAAGAGTTTGTTACGAAGGGTATGTTGAATTCCGAGCTTTCCGGCCATCTACCATATGTAATGTACCGCCATGAATTATCCTGTGAAAATGAGAATATTGTCACTGTCAAGGTGGTTCATAAGGAGCTCGGGATAGAGGAATTACAACCTTTGATCCAAGGGAGAGCCCAGATTGATATATTTACCAGTAATGCAGAGATATTCCTGATAGATAGCTTTGGTAATTACTATATTGAGTCGGTGGATTATAGCGTAACCACGTATCTTAATACGGAAGAATATGAGAATCATTGTCTGGAATATTCAACTAATCCAATGCTTTTATTGCATTTATTTGATCGCTACCAGAATTATCGAATACTGCATGAGAAAGCAATTGCTTTACGAAAGCAGGTACTGCAGATTGAGAATCTGGCTAAGGAATATATCACAGACTGTTATCAGACATTGATTGAATATTATTACGAAAACTATAATGACGAGCTTTTGGAATTCTATATCAGCCAGCTGGATCTACATAGTATTAAACCCACAGAAAGAGCCAAATATATTGAATATATGGTAGTTCGGAAGATCTACGATCGCGCTCTGTATGCTTTAAAGTTCTTCGGATTTGAAGGGATAACCACAAATCGTCTGGTGAAGATGTGCTCCGGTTGGATGCTTACACCGGATGCAGAGAATAAAAATATTCTTATGGTGGAATTGTGCTATTATGTCTTTGCACATGGTAAATATGACGAAGCCATCCTGCATTATCTGGTTCAATATTATGAGGGGGCAACCAGAGAGATGTACAAGCTCTGGAAAGCAGCGAAAAGCTTTGATTTAGGAACGCATTCACTGGAAGAACATATGCTTACCCATATGCTTTTTACACAGAATTATATGGAAGAAAGCAGTGTTGTATTCTTGGAGTATTATAAAGATGTTACCAACCATACTCTGGTCAGGGCCTTTCTATCCTATTATGCTTATAATTATCTGGTTCATGAGCATGTGATCCATTCAGAGTTATTCTTAGTAATGAAAAGAGAACAAAATTATGAGGAAAATGAAATTTGTCTCCTTGCATGGCTCAAACACAACGCTCATAATAAGAAGCTGACGGAGAATGAATTAGGTTTTGTGGAATTTCACATTGCCCGATTCGTGAAGAAGAATATCATACTTCCGTTTTTTGCAGAGTACCGTAGCCGTGTAGCATTACCGGAACGACTATTAGATAAATGTTATATCACTTATATTACAGATCCACATTGCCAGGTGTATATTCATTATCGCCTAATGAAGGATCAGGAACCGGATTTTATTACCGAACGTATGGTAAATGTATTTATGGGTATTCATGTGAAGGAATTTGTACTTTTCTATCATGAGACAGTCCAGTATTACATCACTGAGGGTTATTCAGAGGAGGAAGAAATTACGGAAAGCTTTTATGCCCAATATGATTGTGAGTCATCGGAGGAAGAAGACGGAAGGTTTGGGCAGATTAATCTTATGCTAATGGCGCTGGAAGTCAAAGATGATGATACCTTAATCAATATCATGGAGAATTATATTCAAAAAGAATATTTGGCAGAGGCTTGTTTTGCACCGATCCACTTTGAAGATCAATGAATAGAGTGACATAATGACGAGCAAGGATCCTACTTGGCATAAAGCTTACAGGTTCTGAGAAAGGTATGGTTATATCGATGGATACACCAAGAAAATTGATTGTAGGATATGATCTATGTGAGGATTATTCGCAAATCAGCTGCTACAGCTATAAATCTTCGGAGCCTGTACCAATCAGTACGAGGGAAGAGGACGAGCAAAGTCTGATTCCCACTGCGTTATGTGTGAAGGGGGATACGAAGCAATGGCTCTTCGGCGAAGAAGCGATCAATTGTGGGGCAAATAATGCGGGAGTACTTGTTGATCATCTTCTGGAGAAGCTCTTGCAAGGAACAGAAACCACAGTGTATGGACAGGATTTTAGTGCTGTATCTTTGATGGAGAAATACTTCCGTAAGACATTACTGTTAATTAAGAATTATTTTCCGACGGAACAGATAACGAAAATGGTGGTAACAGTTCGTAACACTCATCCTGCTTTGGTAGAGGGTATCTATGCTGCTCTAGCTCAGTTGGGTCTGGATAAGGATCGGGTGGTAGTGATGAGTCATGCCGGAGCCTTCCTGTATTATGCATTAAATCAGGATAAGTCACTATGGATGAATGATATCGGGCTGTTTGATTTTAGCAGGGAAGGCTTTCTGTATTATCAGATCAGACTTAATCGCAGAACAAAGCCGATGATTGCGGGTTTGAACAGAGAAGATTTTAGTTCAACACTGAACTACAGGATGATCTTAAATCAACCTGAGAAGATTGCTTTTACCTTCGAGAATATTGCAGAAACAGTACTTTTCAAGAAGTTGGTTACCACCTTGTATTTTACCGGAAGAGGCTTTGACGGTGATTGGGCACAGGAGGCCATACAGAGCTTATGCACCGGAAGACGAGCCTTCATGGGTCAGAACCTTTATACCAAAGGAGCCTGTTATGCGGCGAAAGAGCTGTCAGGAGACAGGAAGCTGGATGAAATCATTCTTCTGGATGATGATATGATCACGAGCGTTATCGGAGTCCGTGTATATAAAGATACTAAGTTCCAGGAGGTAACCCTGGCCGAAGCCGGTGAGATCTGGTACGAGGTGAATAAGAGCATAGAGGTAATCCCCGATGGAGAAGTGGAGCTGGAACTTGTCTTAAGGAATATCATGACGAAGGAAATCGTTCGAGAGAAGATCCATCTGACGAAGCTTCCACAGCGGCCAGAACGGATGACCAGATTGGAAATCAAGCTTACATGTAAAGACAAAAACACAGGAAAGATAACCGTCAGCGATTTGGGGTTTGGAGAAATCTACGCAGAGACAGGACCTATTATGGAATTCAGTATAGAAATCGGATGAAATGAGGATAAATGACATGGGCAAACTGATTTTGTGCAGTGGTGCTAGAACGAAAAGACCATATAGTTTTCCCTCAAGCGGAGTGCGTTTGTATTCCATTGAGGAGCTTTGCTATTATCTTTATCACCATGTCTATCTGATCGATGAGGAGCTGTTCTGTGATGCATTAATTGATTGGATTCAGAATGAACTGCAATTACCGGATCGTGCATTGAAGCTAAGACAGCTAAAAGAGAAGCAGGCGGATGCAAAAACCATGGTAACGGTTGTATTATGCAGCGCTGATTATTATACGGAGTATGAAATAAAAAGCTTGCTAAAAGAATTGGATGGGATTGCAGATTTGCCCAAGGTTATGCGAAAATGTATCAAAGCCAATCATTGTCTGAAGCACCAGCAATATAAGGAAGCAGAGGCGGAATATGAGAGACTGTTAGATTCCAAGGAAGCTGCGGAGTTATCCTTGGGGGATTATGGAGACATACTACATAACCTCGCGATTGCACGAATGCATACCACAGGCTTCACCATGGCATCCTCTCTATTTGAACAGGCTTACATTCGAAACAGGAAAGAGGATACCCTGAGACAATTCCTTCTTACCTTGATGCTGCTCAATCACGAGGAGCTCTACCAGAAAAAGCTGCAGGAATATGAGGTAAATGAGATATTACAGCAGGAGGTAGAAGACCTGCTGAATCAGAAAAAGGAAGAGGCCTTCCAGAGTGGATTGATGACTGAACTTCAGGATCTTAAGCAGACAAAGCTTCAGGGTAGAATGAAGGAGTATTATCAGAGAACAGAAGAGTTAATTGAGAATTGGAAAATAAAGATACGTCAAATATAAAATTGGAATCAGTAATTGGGAGGTTAAGATGGGATTGTTTCGTTTGTTTAGTAAAAAGAAAAGACCGGAACAGAATGAGGAGGAAAGCAATCCCTCGTTGGAACCTGAGTTAGATGCTGTGTCCTGGCGTCATGAGAAGAAAAAAGAACAGAAGAAATCTGCCAAACTGAATACTCACACGGAACGAATGGGATATGTCAAGGATAATTGCGAGATCATCATCGAAAGTGGAAGACAGATTGAGGAAGCAAAAGTAGAATACACAGCGGTTACCTCTTATCTTACTGACATGCAAAAGATTGATATGATTCCGGAGGATAGAAAGCTGAATCTGGAGGAAGCAGCAAGAAAGATTCTGAATCTCACCAAAGAACGAGGTAAACTACAGAATAAAAGCTCCATTATCTCAGATCGGATGTATCGTCTCTACGAGAGTTATGAGAAACAGATACCGAAAGAACTGAGGGCGATTCGGGATGCAGAAGAATATCAGGCAGTGATTCAACAGGATATGAAGCACCTGGAGAAGGAACGGATCGAGTTGGATGATGAACAGGAAGAGATTATCAGCAAACAAGCCTTTCTGAAGGGAATTGCAGTTGTAACCAGTGTCATTGTAATTATATTATTCCTGCTGTTTAGTTTATTGTCCAATTATTCCGAGGCTAATTTTACCATCCCTTTCTTACTGACGGTATTAATGGGAATGGGTTCTGCCCTCTATATCTTTCTTGAGGCCAGAAAGAATTCCGGAAGTATTCGATTAGTTCAAATGAAGCAGAACAGACAGATTATGCTGATGAACAAAGTAAAGATTAAATCCGTGAATAATCGGAATTATCTGGATTATAGCTATAGCAAATACATGGTTAATGATTATGAGCAGTTTAATATTGCATGGGAAGAATATGTTCGTATGAAAGATGAAGCAAGAAGATATCAGAGCAATACGGAACTACTGGAATTCTTTCATGATGAGTTGGTTCATGAGCTTAAAAAGTTCGGTATTGTAGATTCTGAGATTTGGATCTATCAGCCTTCCGCTATTCTGGATAACAAAGAGATGGTTGAGGTAAGACACAGACTGAACGTACGTAGACAAAAGCTGAGAGATCGGATCGATATGAATAATCAGCAGAAGGAAGATGCCTTAACCGCGATTCGTCAGGTGATGAAGAACTACCCGGATTGTGTATCGGAGGCAGAGAAACTATTGCGCAGATACCGGATTGAGGTAGAGGAATAGAGAGTAGATAAGAGCAGGGAGGTTTTGAAATAGGACCTCCCTTTTTTATTGCAATAGAAAATCACTATTACATTAAAAGTCCTCCGAGCAGGCTGATATTTTGTTCTGTCTTATAAAATTATATTTTCATATTTATTATCGGATAAGAATTATGGTTGACATTTTATAAGACAGAATCTATAATATATCTAAAAGATATATATCTAATAGATATATTATAGATGCTTAACATGAACCGAAGATGTTTCGGTCCGATATATTCAAATTACGGAGGAATCTATGAAGAGACAAAATGTAAGAAAGCTTATCATCATCAGTTCTATGCTGTTGTTCCCAATCACGATTTATTACTTCTCCCCTTATGTAATCATACAAGGAGCACTGGAAGGGGTCATCACCGGTAGTTTTATTGTATTCTGTGCGATGCTGCTCGGCGGTATTTTCTTCGGCAGACTATTCTGTGCTTACCTGTGTCCTGCCGGGGGTATACAAGAATGTGCTACAATGATTCAGGAGAAAGCACCTAAGCAAGGCTGGAAAAACTATATTAAATATGTAATCTGGGCGTTATGGATTAGCGGAGTAATCATCAGTTTCATCTTTCGCAGTAATGAAATCTCTGTTAATTTCTTCTATATGACCGATCATGGAATTTCTGTTGCAAATATTTATGGCTATATTGTTTATTATGGAATCATTTTATTATTCTTTCTACCGGCAGTACTTGTAGGTAAGAGAACAATGTGTCATTATATTTGTTGGATGGCTCCATTTATGGTGATCGGAAGTAAGCTGGGTACACTATTACATATTAAGCAGTTAAGACTGGAGGGGTCAAAGGATAAGTGTGTGAACTGCCATGCCTGTGATAAAGCTTGTCCTATGAGCTTGAAAGTATCTCAAAAAGTACAGAACGGTAATATGAGGGACAGTGAATGTATTCTGTGCGGTGCCTGTATTGACGGATGCCCGAAGAAGGCAATCTGCTATCGGATGAAGTGATCAATGATTATGCACTAGAGGAATTTAGAAGATATAATGGATAAGATCCGGAGATAATCTTTAACTTAATAAAAAGGCATTTCAATATATTGGGATTAGTATAAGAAAATACTGGTACTTGGTCCGTGGATACACCTTGAAGGGAGTAGAATGAAGAAGACAAGATACGTAGATCGCGGGGAGTGAGAGCTCCGGTAAATCAAAGCTGGAGAAGATAAGATACAGACTTACGCCTTCTGGCAGCACTGAGCTTAAGAAATGGATGGTAGACGAGAATGAGAAGGATCACATCCGCAGCGAATTTCTACTGAAGATGTATTTTGCTACAGAGGAAAATAGCGATGAAATCAAAAGACATCTGGAGGAATTCAAGCAAGAAGCGGAGCAGAAGGTATACTTGTTTACCATGTTTCAGCAGGAGTTGACCAGAATAGCAGATATGCACAACAACCATCGCCAAATTCTCAAGGTAATCGATTTGGGACTCAGACAGGCTA
>JAGFXQ010000172.1 GCA_017861355.1 Bacillota bacterium | reverse complement strand
GGATACCTTCTTGGAGTTAATCCTTTCGATCAACCGGGTGTTGAGAGCTACAAGAAGAATATGTTTGCACTTCTCGGCAAGCCTGGCTTCGAAGCAGCAAGAGAAGAATTGTTGAAGAGACTGTAATTGAGTAACAAGACATAATGAACTTATAGAAAAGGATGTTGCAAAAGATTTAGACTCCACCCTTGTTCTGATATCAATAGGATATTCTTACAAGGTTTGAGATTATTTCTTCTGCAGCATCCTTTTATTGTTCTCGGATATTAATGATAATCAGTCACAATAAGTTAATATCCGAGTATAATGTAATATATCCTTTGCAAGTAATTCAATCACCTACAGGGATAATCGATGGCAGTGAGCATGGGGTCGGATACATATCTTTGAGAATTCGCAACCGAATCCCTCTTACCTCGAAAGAGCGTGAAATGTTACTGTCCTGACAAATTACATGTACATTCGGCTGCTTAACATAGATATGACAAAAGCTGTTGAATAACAAACCTCACTCGAAGAGGAATGTTATCAACAGCCTTTTGTATTTCACAGGATTGGAGTGTCAAAAGTCGGATCACAGACATTCATTGTTCTTCATTTACTACGACTTTTGACACCATAATCTTCACAGAATATTGAATTCTATAAACTACTTATTTTTAAGGCATGATTGCAATATAATTATACATTAGTATAAAGTGGCATAAGCTACCGCCCATTACAAAGAGATGGAAAATCTCGTGTGAACCAAAGTATTTGTGACGATTATTGAAGATGGGAAGCTTTAAAGCATAGATGATTCCGCCAATTGTATATATGATACCCCCGGCCAACAGCCACTGGAAAGCGCCGGACTGTAAGGAATTAATAATTTGGGTAAAGGCCAACACGCAGGTCCAGCCCATGGCTATATATACAACAGAGGAGAACCATTTGGGGCAATGCACCCAGAAGCCGGTCACGATAATTCCGGTGATGGCCAGGCCCCAGATAACAGCCAGCATTGTGAAGCCGGTGCGTCCTCCAAGAGCAATCATACAAATTGGGGTATAGGTTCCTGCGATCAATACATAGATCGCCATGTGGTCAAATTTCTTAAGTAGATTATGCACCTTGAGTGTCTTGCCGAAGGTATGATAGACCGTACTGGCAGCATATAATAAGATCATACTGAGTATAAACACACCAAGTGAAATCATATGGATGGTGCTAGGCTGATGAGCAGCCTTGATCAGAAGTGGAGTAGCTGCAAATACAGCCATGAGTGTTCCGATCAGATGAGTGATAGCACTTCCAGGATCTTTTGCCTTAACCTTCTTAACTGTCATAGAATCAACTCCTTTAAGTATTTATAATGTCTGTAGTGTTACCAAATCCATGTCATATATACAACACATAGAATTGATATTATGTTATGTAGTTATTAATACTATGTAATGCGTATTTTTATACTACACCACATCGAAATAAAATGCAAGTCAAAATTTTGTTTTTCTAAATATTGATAATATGATATACTAAAAGCGTAGTGAGTATCTCTCAAGCTTGCTTGAAGGGATACGATCGGAGCTGACGATCATGAATACGTTTTATATTCATGATATACTAAGCGTAGTGAGTACGAGCTAAGCTTGCTTAAGCGAGTGCGATCGGAGCTGATGATCATGAATGCGAAGCAGCAAGGGCAGAAAGGCAAGTGTCTGGTATGGATTTAAACGTTGGAGAAATCGTAAAATTAAAGAAACAGCATCCCTGCGGAAGCTTCGAATGGGAGATACTGCGAGTTGGAATGGATTTTCGCCTCAAATGTCTGGGTTGTGGACACCAGGTTATGCTTCCACGAAAACAGGTGGAAAAAAATATTAAACAGGTGAGAAAACCGTCAGATAAGTAAGATGAAGGAGTAATAGATGGAATATATTTTATTTGATTTGGATGGAACGTTAACAAATCCTAAGCTTGGTATTACAAAATCAGTTCAATATGCCTTAGAATCAAAAGGTATTGTGATTGAGAATCCGGATGTTCTGACGAAGCATATCGGACCTCCTCTTCAGACTTCTTTCATGGAATATGGCTTTAACGAAGATGAGGCACAAGAGCTGATTGTTAAGTATCGTGAATATTATTCGGTTACCGGTATTTATGAAAATGAAGTGTATGACGGTATGGAAGAACTGCTTCATCGTCTGAAACAGGCCGGTAAATCAATCTATACTGCTACCTCGAAGCCGGAGCCTTATGCAAAGATAATCTTGGAGCATTTTAGATTAGATCAGTATTTTGACGATATCTGCGGAGCAACGATGGATGGCAGCCGTTCTGAGAAAGAAGATGTTATTCGTTATGCGCTTCGGAAGAATGGAATTACTGATTTGAGTAAGGTGGTTATGATTGGAGACCGCAAGCATGACATTGAAGGAGCAAAGAGAGTAGGAGTTTCCTCGATTGGAGTATTATTCGGATATGGCAGCAGGGAGGAACTCAGCCTGGCCGGAGCTGATCAACTGGCAGACTCTGTCGAAGATCTTTATGATTTGATTATGAACAGGTAAGAATAGATGCATTGCGTCAGGAGTAACAGAACTTATTCCCGGTAAGATGCGGCACGATTAGAGAAAGGAACCTAAGAATATGAAGTTGGTATCATGGAATGTGAATGGCTTACGAGCTTGTGTAAATAAGGGTTTTGAAGATTTCTTCCGGCAGGTTGATGCAGATGTATTCTGTCTTCAGGAGACGAAGCTGCAACCGGAACAGGTGGAGGTTGCATTTGAAGGTTATCATCAGTACTTTAATTCCGCAGTGAAGAAAGGATATTCCGGCACAGCAGTCTTTAGTAAGCAGGAACCGGTCAGTGTAACCTTTGATATCGGTATTGAAAAGCACGACAGCGAAGGCAGGGTAATTACCGTGGAGTATGAGAAGCTCTATGTGGTGACGGTATATACTCCTAATTCTCAGAAGGAACTGGCAAGACTGGATTATCGAATGGAATGGGAAGAGGATTTTCAAGCCTATTTACTCGATTTGGAGAAAAAGAAACCGGTCGTCGTATGCGGCGATTTAAATGTAGCTCATAAGGAAATTGATATTAAGAATCCAAAGTCAAATACGAAGAGTGCGGGCTTTACGAAAGAAGAGAGAGAGAAGATGACGAGGCTTCTTGAGAATGGCTTTGTTGACACCTTCCGTTACAAATATCCGGATAAGGCAGAGGTGTATACCTGGTGGTCCTATATGTTTCACGCAAGAGAGAAGAATGTTGGATGGCGTATCGATTATTTTCTGACGAGTATGGGACTGAAGGATCGCATTGTTGATAGTCTTGTCTATATGGAGGTTATGGGCAGCGATCATTGTCCGGTTGGTCTGATACTGGAGGATGAATAAGATTACTACATTCAGAGTCTTGATGGAATAGACAGGTGTAGGAGGAGCAGATTGAATGAAGATATATGATATCACACAGGAATTATTCAGTGGACAAGTCTATCCGGGAGATCTGCCTCCGTCCTTAGACAGAGTGTCGGATATGACCCAGGGAAGCCTTTATAATCTTACTAACCTTACCTTAGGAGCACATAATGCAACCCATGTGGATGCACCGTTTCATTTTTATGAAAAAGGTAGGACGATCGAACAATTGGAGATGACCAGATGCATCGGAGACTGTACGGTTGCTGAACTGGATGGTTTAAATTCATATGGACTTCGTGAGAGACTAAAGACCTGTCAAAAACGGTTATTAATCAAAGGGAAAACTGAAATTACTCTCGAGATGGCAAAGCTTATGAATGAATACGAGATCCTGTTAGTAGGTGTAGAAACCCAGAGTGTAGGACCGGAGGGAGCTCCGCTTGAGGTGCATCTGGAATTGCTGGGGAAGGAAGTCGTGTTATTGGAGGGAATTCGCCTGGACGATGTGACACTGGGAGATTATTTCCTCTTCGCTGCACCAATCAAACTGGGTGGCTGTGATGGGGCTCCATGCAGGGCGATTTTACTTGAAGGTGATGAAACTGACTCTTGTATTTATAATGTTAAATAGGTATACTTTATTTGAAGGTACTAAGGAAAGCGGAGGGTGGATTTTTAATGGAAGCTGTAAGAATTAGAACAGATCAAGCTGAGGCGGGCATGAAGGTTGCTTCGGATGTTTATACCTCAAATAATCAGCTTATTATCCCAAAAGATACCGAACTTGATGAACGAATGATAACAAGACTTCGTTTTTATAACATCTATGGTCTCTTGATCTATCGTAATAAGCCCCAGGTAAAATTAGTAGAAGAGGTATCCTATATTGAGATGCTTCGAAGCACCCCTGAATTTAAGAAATTTAACCGAACCTACGTAGAAACAATACGTAATGTTGAAGATAATTTCAACAGTGTTTTGAATGGACAGGACGAATTTGACATAGATAACTTGCTTGCTGAGACGGACCGTATTCTACAGGAGGGCCGTAATGGTGCCCATATTCTTGAGATGCTGCATGGAATTCGTAATTATGATGATATGACCTATGTTCATAGCTTGAATGTGTCCTTAATATGTAATGTCTTTGGAGGATGGCTTAAGTATTCAGCAGAAGATATTCGTATCTTAACGCTGGCAGGCCTTCTGCACGATATCGGTAAAATGCTGATACCCAGAGAAATCATTACAAAGGCAGACGCTTTAACGCAAGAGGAATTCAAGATAATTAAAACACATTCCATTAAGGGCTATCAGGCATTAAAGGATCAGACCATTGATATCAGAGTAAAATACGCTGCATTGATGCATCATGAGCGCTGTGACGGCAGTGGATATCCTAATGGTTTTGTTTCGGAACAGATCGATGATTTTGCTAAAATTATAGCAATTGCAGATGTATATGATGCGATGACCTCCAACCGTCGTTATCGTAATGCCATTTGCCCGTTTGATGTAGTGGAGGAATTCGAGAGAGATGGCTTCCTAAAATATGATCCAAGATTCCTGATCATGTTCCTGGAACGAATCGTTCAATCTTATTTGCATAATATTGTGAGATTGAGTGACGGTCGTGAGGGAGAGGTTATTATGATTAATAAGCTATCCTTGGCAAGACCAGTAGTGCGCTGCGGCAGTACATACGTTGATTTATCTAAGGAACGTAAGCTTTCCATTAAAGAGATTATTTAGACGAATACAGATTGAATCAATACCATATAGAGAAGAGCACCCCCTCCAATGCTGAGCAGGGTGTTCTTTTTCCATGTATGTAGAAGAACAATCACCAGGATACTGATTGCTTCCGGGATAGCATGATAAGATTGCGTAACGGAGACATCCTTAAGGCAATACACCACGAGCATACCAATGATGGTATAGGGCAGGATATCCGCCAGATACCTAATATATTTTGGAATTGGTTTGTTCTCAGGGAAAAGAATAAAAGGCAGAGCTCTTGTTAACAAGGTGCCGAAGGCGACAATGATAAAAAACAGGATTAGTTGCGTGGTCGTATAATTCATGTTGTTTTTCCTCTTTCCATTGGCTTGCGAAGAATAGTAACACTAAGCAGAATGCAAATCATCGAAGGGATGATGAAATCTGAGGCAGAAAAGATCAAACGGCATAGAATTGCACTGACGATACCGATAATAACAGGCAGGTGATTGGTAGTGGATTGCCATTGGTTGACTAAGATTACAACAAACAATGCAGTCAGAACGAAATCTATTCCTTTGGTATTAATGCTGATTAAGCTTCCAAGAACACCGCCAAGGATGGAGCCCGTAATCCAGTAAATATGATTGAGCAGTGAGATGAAGAGATAAAACCATTTCTCGGGTACACCCTCCGGAGCCTTCGCGGAGCATAGAATAGAAAAGCTTTCATCCGTCAGAGAGAAGATCAGATAGGGTTTCATTCTGCCGGTACCACGATATTGCTTCAACATGGAGATACCATAGAACAAGTGCCTTGCATTTACCGCAATGGTCATCAGAAAAGCACCCAGTGGATCGAAGCCGGCAGCAAGAAGAGCGACAGACACAAACTGCATGGAACCAGCATAGACAAATACACTGGCAATCATGATCCAAAGCAAGGAGAAGCCCTTACTGTTCATAAGAATGCCGTAGGCGGCTCCAAGCACGAGATATCCCGTCATAACCGGTATGGTATGTGGAAAAGCAGCCTTGAGGGCTGCTGTTTTGTTATTCATAGAAGTTACTCCTTCCGATGGATGTATGAGCTGTATTTATCTCTTGGAGCTGCCGGCGTAAACAGGGGTGAAATCCTCGCTATCAGCACAAACAAAACCGGAATATTTTGTTACAAGCTCTTCAAAATAAGGTGTTGCCACCGTTAAATCATCTTCACAGAGATTGATGGCATAAGCTGTCTTAATCCCTCTGTTTTTAACAAAGGCTGCATCCGAGGGAGACTTAAAGTCGATGTCAATCGCTTCAAAATCAATGGAATTATGGTTGGCTAATTCGATCTCCACGACATTCACCTCAGCCCAAAGCTCGAGGGTCAGCTCGTGGTGCGTCAGAAATAATTCAGAGATATCCTTCGCAGTCAACTCCTGGGGTGTCATATAAAGTAAATCAATATATTTTTTTGTGGCTTTTACAGGAAAGCCCTTTTTCTTATCTGCCATGATAACCATCCTTTCGATTTTCGAGTTATTGCTCACTACGTTTGATTATATCATGAATAAAAAGCATATTCATGATCTGCACTCCGATCGCATATCCTAAAGCGAGCTTTGGATATGCTCACTACGTTTGATTATAATACATCGTGGGTGAAATGGCAATAAGGTTACTTTGGCGAGGATTGTGCTGAATATCGGATGTACATAAGTTGACAATGAATTCGGCAATCGCTACAATATAGGGGTATGAGTGAGCTGTTTGTGATTACGTAGAGGTGATTATATATCATAGGGAGAGAGGAATGAGATCTGTGTTATTGTATCAGAAGAGAGATGGAATGAAAATCAAATCACATATCCTTTATGTGATTTGGCTGATTGTTGTCTGTACGGCAACTACCAGTTTATCTATATTACTGAACAGCATGGGGATTGGCAAAGAGAATACTTTGATGATTTTTCTGATGGGAGTTTTGGCGATTACAGTTTTGACTAGAGGCTATTTCTATGGTTTTATTGCTTCCATCGCAAGTCTTTTCA
>JAGFXQ010000171.1 GCA_017861355.1 Bacillota bacterium | reverse complement strand
TGATCTAGCTATTCTTAAGCGATTCACAGATTGCATCTGCCATTTCATCCAGCTCAAATTCCTTATCCGGTTTGATGGTAGAACGTACATCCATCGGAGTTCCGATGATCTCCATATTATTCATCGCTTCGATATGTGACTTCATAGTCTTCATCGCGGCACTGGCCCAGGAGTGATTTCCGATGATGGACACCTTACGATCCTTCAGACCAAGTACTGAGATGTCCTTTAGTAATGCATCCATAACAAAATACAAATGCAGATTGTAGGTAGGAGAGCCGAGTACCATATGGCTGTATTTCCAAAGATCAGAGATGATAAAGGAGGGATGAGTCTTGGACACATCATACATCTTCATATCTTGGACACCACGGATCGCAAGCTTATTCGCTAAGGCATTCATTACATTCTCTGTATTACCGTACATGGATGCATAGACTAACACGACACCCTTCTTTTCCGGTTCATAACGACTCCATTTATCATATTTATCAAGAATAAACGGAATATCCTGTTTGCGCCAGATCAGACCGTGAAGCGCACAGATCATATTAATTTCCAGGCCGGCAATCTTCTTGAATAAAGCCTGTACCTGGGTGCCGTAACGACCTACGATATTAGCATAGTAGCGTCTTGCTTCATCCATATCCTTCTCATCAACTTCATCAGAGAAGATGTTTCCTGCATCTGCGCCGAAAGATCCAAAAGCATCCGCGGAGAATAAGATTTTATTGCTTAGCTCGTAGGTAACCATAACCTCGGGCCAATGAACCATCGGTGCTGCATAGAAGCGTAGAGTAGTACTTCCGAGTACAAGTTCTTCACCTTCTTTGACCTCATAATAATTAGCCTTCAGATCCATCGAATAGAATTGCTCGAGGAACTGGAAGGTTTTCTTGTTACCAATGATCTTAACCTGTGGATATCTTCGAGCAATCTCTTCGATATTTGCACAATGATCCGGCTCCATATGATTAATTACCAAATAATCAAGAGTACGACCGTTAAGAACATGAGTGACATTTTCAAGATATAAATCACTGATGGATCGGTCAACGGTATCAATTAATGCAGTCTTATCATCCGTGATAAGATAGGAATTATATGCGACACCGTTCGGTAGGGGAAACATGTTCTCAAACAGTGCCAGACGTCGGTCACTGCCACCTACCCAGAATACCTTGGGTGCTATTTCTTGGACACAATACATAGTACAAACCTCCTAATATAAATAAATAAATAAATAAATATATTATTAGGATGCCAAAAGAAACCATAAGATTGCGATTGGCACCGAATAAACTACTTTGTTGCTATTGTACTACATAAATATCCATGAAAACAAGTGTTTGAACGAATTATTGATAAGAATTATTTGTATTTATAAGAGAATTAGAGAGTAATCACCTCGGGATTTCCACCAAAGGAATTGATTGATAGAGTATCGGAAGAACAGAAATGGTAAGGATTTCTTATAGAATATTCTATGTGATTTAAAGTATCGTGTTGATTAATGACCTGAAATAGCTTAAAATAGGATATGAGGTGATACAATGGCTGAAATTAATGGAATAACAAATGTTGATACGAAAAATACCCAAAGCCTGGGTTCGGTAAAGAAGAGCAGTGAGACCGCCGATTTTTCTTCCTTCTTAGGAGAGACAAAATCGATGGATGAAATATTTGATAATGCTGCAGATGAATATAAGGTACCCGTTGAACTCTTGAAAGCAATCGGAAAAGCAGAGTCCGGCTTTAAGCCTGATGCTGTGTCCCGTTGCGGAGCACAGGGTGTAATGCAATTGATGCCCGCTACCGCGAAATCCTTAGGAGTAACCGATTCCTTTGATGCGGAACAGAATATCATGGGTGGAGCAAAGTACATTGCAGGACTAATGAAAAAATATAATGGAAATACGAAGTTTGCACTAGCTGCTTATAACGCAGGCAGTGGTAATGTAAAAAAATACGGAGGGATACCTCCTTTTGAAGAAACCCAGAACTATGTTAAGAAGGTTATAAACTTTATGCAGCAGGGAACGGATACCAATGGAGCCATGGTTAGTACAGGTACTCCTTCCACCATCGGCAGTGACCAACCAAGGATCACTACTGCGGCGGCTGCACCGGTTCAGAATAATTATGCCTTCCTGATTGCAAATCAGATGACTGGTACGAACGATAATTTATTAAACTTAGATTCCCTGTTCTCATATGACGATTATCTTGATTTCCTGGATCAATTATCACAAAATGAAGAAGAACAGCAGACCGAGGAAGAGAAAGCAAATTATAATACCAACGAAATTAATTATAATGTACCGGTTATGAATTTGCTTAAGGATCAGAAATTCCTCTAATTCATGTTCGGGAATACTAAGCTTTATTCCGCTAAGGAGGTAGTCTTTTGAGACAGGAATTTGATGCTGTTATAAAAAAAGTGGAAGGAGTCAACGGAGCTTATATAGAGCCGCCCTTTGATGTTGAAGCAGTATTTGGAGCAAAGAGAGTGAAGGTTCTCGCAACCTTTGACAGTGCTTCCTATCGTGGCTCCTTGGTTCGTATGGGTGGCTGTTATATGCTTGGCATGACACAGGAGATCCGTAGACAGATCGGTAAGGATGCCGGTGATATGGTCAGAGTTACCATTGAAAAGGATGAAGAGGAACGCGTATTAGAGATACCGGAGGATTTTAAAATAGCCTTGGAATCAGATAATAAGGCTCTTGAAACATATGATAAGCTTTCCTATTCCGGTAAGAAGGATTATATTCTCTGGATTACAGATGCGAAGAGAGAAGAGACCCGCAAGGATCGAATCAACAAAGCAATTGCTAAGCTAACAGAAGGTAGAAAATTAAAGTAAGAAAAATATACCAAATAGGGGGAGCATATGAAAATTGCATTGTTAGTACATTCACATACCGGTAATACCTTATCGGTAGCAGAGAAGCTGAAGGAAACGCTACAAAAGGACGGGCATGATGTAGAGCTTAGAAAACTGGAACCGGTAGGCGGAGAGAATACGAATGAAATCGACATCAACCGGATTAAATTTGATCCGGAACCGGAGCTCAGCGGATATGATACGATCATTATCGGAGCACCGGTCAGAGGCTTCTCGATTTCTCCTGTACTGGCAGCTTATCTGAATAAGGTTCCTACGTTAAAAGGACAAAAGGTAGATCTTTTTGTAACACAGGCATTTCCTTATGCGTGGATGGGTGGCAATTCGGCTGTGAAGAAAATGATTTCAACCTGTGAAGGTAAGGGTGCTACGGTCGGCAAGACAGCAATCGTGAACTGGAAGAGTAAGAATCGAGAGCAGTTGATCCAAAACTTATTAGACAAATTGGGTCACAGATAACTTACATATTATACTTATCATAGCAGATTTACAGATATGTTATGTACTTTGAATGAATATTTGATATACAAGAGATTTGATAAAACCGGATGGCTGTTACGATACAGTTCATCCGGTTTTTCTTTATTATCCGGGATTGAAAAAAGAAATGAGAAAGACTACAATAGAAGAAATACTATAATGGAAAAAGATGTTATCAAGAAGTAAATGCAGTGTTGATACCGGTATATTTTATTCAGATACTACTTCACAATAAGGATTAGGTAAGGAGGACGATGCAAATGCAGAATATTGAAACGATTATAAATTCACAAAGACAATTCTTCGCTCAGGGGAATACGAAAAGTATCCCAAGACGATTGGAATACCTAACAAGAATGAAACAAGCAATTCTCAGGCACGAGGAGGATATCCTTGAGGCTCTGAAGAATGATTTAAATAAACACCCTTTTGAGGCATATGCAACGGAAATCGGCATGGTACTGGAAGAGATTAGCTTTGTCAGCAAGCATCTGCGGGGCTGGGCTAAGCCTAAGCAGGTTCTGACTCCGATTACTAATTTTCCTTCCGTGAGTAAGATCTATTCTGAGCCGTTCGGTATTATACTTATTATGTCTCCGTGGAATTATCCCTTCCAGTTGACGCTCTCTCCTTTGGTAGGTGCAATCGCAGCCGGAAACTGTGCGATGGTAAAGCCCTCAAATTATTCTCCGAATACGTCAACCGTGATCGAACAGATACTGACTGAAGTATTTCCGAGAGAGTATGTTGCTGTAATACAGGGTGGTAGAGAAGCAAATCAGTCTCTGCTAGAACAAAAATTCGATTATATCTTCTTTACCGGTAGTGTGTTAGTGGGAAAGACAGTGATGAGAGCTGCTTCCGAGCACCTGACACCGGTAACCTTGGAGTTGGGAGGAAAGAGTCCTTGTATCGTGGATGAGACAGCGAATCTGGAGCTGGCAGCAAGACGTATTGTTTGGGGTAAATTTCTGAATTCCGGACAAACCTGTGTTGCACCGGACTATTTACTGGTTCATCATAAAGTGAAGAATGTTCTCATTGAGAAGATGAAGAGACATATTCTACGCTTTTATGGTGAGGAAGCCTGTCACAATGACAGCTTTCCTAAAATAATCAATGAGAAGCATTTCCAGCGATTATTAGGATTAATCGAAGGAGAGAATATTATAACCGGTGGTTCCTATAACACCGAGACCAACCAGATTAGTCCGACGATTCTTGATGATATTACCTGGAACAGTAAAGTGATGTCGGAAGAGATATTTGGGCCAATTCTTCCGATTTTGGAGTTCCATAATCTCGATGAGGTCATAGGGATGGTGAATTCTCATCCTAAGCCGCTAGCTCTATATTATTTTACTACAAAAAAAGAGAATGAGAAAATGATTATCAGTAATATCTCTTATGGTGGGGGCTGTATCAATGATACCATTATGCATTTGGCTTCCTCTCATATGCCATTTGGAGGAGTTGGGGATAGTGGTATGGGCAGATATCATGGTAAAGAGAGCTTTTCTACTTTTTCTCATAAGAAAAGTGTTCTTAAGAAAGCAAACTGGCTGGATGTTCCATTGAGATATCCACCCTATAAGAATCACCTTAATACTTTGAAGAAGTTGTTATAGACTTCCCATCGAGATTTATTCTGGTAGAAAGCAGAGTGAAATATAAATGAAACATTTAAAATTACTTTCTCAAAGGATGATAAACCCGGTTGGTTCAGCTGTTATTACAGCAGTATTAGCAGCTGCACTGTATGGGATTAGTTCACCGATATCGAAGCTACTGCTGGTGGAACTTCCTCCCGCTTTTCTTGCAGCTCTTCTTTATCTGGGGGCAGGGATTGGGATGTTGTTTACAAGACTTGTTTTGAACCTCAGTAAGAGAGAGAGACGAGAAGCAACCCTGACAAAGAAGGAACTTCCTTTTGTCATCGCTATGATTGTACTGGATATCGGAGCTCCAATCTTACTAATGTTTGGCTTATCGTTATCCGAGCCGGCGAACGTGTCATTACTCAATAATTTTGAGATTGTTGCAACCTCCTTCATCGCTTTGATCGTCTTCAAGGAAGCCATTGGTAGAAGAATGTGGTTGGCGATAGGACTGATCAGTATATCCAGTATCGTGCTTTGCCTTGAGGGTAAGGAAAGCTTATCCTTTTCTGTCGGTTCGATATTTGTACTGCTCGCTTGTTGCTGTTGGGGATTAGAGAATAATTGTACCAGAATGCTCTCGATCAAAGATCCACTTCAGATTGTTTTGCTGAAGGGAATCGGATCCGGGTCGGGAGCACTCATAATAGCGCTTGCCATCGGTCAATATAGTCTGGATGTTTTATATATCATAAGTGCAATGCTTGTGGGCTTTGTTGCCTATGGACTAAGTATTTATTTCTATATTAAGGCGCAGAGAGAGCTTGGAGCAGCAAGGACCAGTGCATATTATGCAACCGCCCCATTTATCGGTGTACTGATCTCATGGATAATCTACCGGGAAGGGATTACACTTCAATTTCTATTGGCGCTCGGTATTATGCTAATCGGAAGTTATCTGGCAGCTTCCGAGCTTCATCAACATTCACATCTTCATGAGTCAGTAACTCATGAACATAAACATCGACATGATGATAAGCATCATACACATCTTCATGATCCACAGTTTGCAGGTGAGCATAGTCATACTCATGTACATGAAGCGATAGAACATAGCCACAACCACACACCGGATACGCATCATACTCATACCCATAATTCATAATTGTATTAGTTAAATGATAATCAGAGAGCATACCAAGTACCTTAATCCTTAGAAATGCTAAACATAATATAAATGTAGGAGGAGTATGTACCATGAATTTTGATCCAAACAGTAGTTTTCTCTATGCTATAGCAACGCTAGTCATCTTGTTTGTTATTGCACAATCCTTCTTCTTCCTGATCCGATCCTATCGACATGCCAAGGCGCTCGGAATGGATATGAAGCAGATAAGAAAGACGATTTTATCTACATCAATCTTTACCATTGCTCCTGCAGTGTCCATCCTGCTTGGTGTGATCACTTTATCAAAATTCCTGGGATTACCTCTTCCTTGGATACGACTTAGTGTTATAGGTGCTATTACATATGAGCTACCAGCCGCAACAACTACAGCAAATGCGTTAAAAGTATCGTTGTCAGAGACAATTACAGACCCGAAGGTATATACTGCAATCGCCTGGGTAATGACTCTTGGAATTATGCCAAGTATTCTATTGGTACCGATATTACTTCGACGTATCCAAAAGGGACTGTTATCCATCAAAACAAAGGACAATAAGTGGGGCGACTTATTTATTACTGCTATGTTCTTAGGAATGATATCTGCATTTCTCGGAATGGTATTTGCTGATATACGCGGAGGTCTGGCAGGATGGATTCCCATCTTTGTTCTTCTCTTTTCTGCCATACTGATGGCAGCTTGCGGGTTACTAATCAAAAAGTGTAAGATGAACTGGCTGCAAAACTATGCCTTACCGATCAGTATGCTCGGGGCTATGGCTTTTGCTGTCGTAATCACACCGCTCATCGGATAAGGGGGAAGAAGAGAATGAAACGAAGATCATACGATGAAATGTCCCATGTATATGGTAAGATATGGATTTGGACTGCGGCGGTTTTGCTTTTATGCGTTCCGGCTGTAATATGTATCTATTATAATGCTTGGCCGGGATTTACTCCGGTGTTCAAAGGATTATTAGGCGTAGCTCCAATCTTCTGGACCGTTGGTACGATTGAGGTTATTACCTT
>JAGFXQ010000434.1 GCA_017861355.1 Bacillota bacterium | reverse complement strand
ATGATCGCATTTACTATTTATCGTTTTATTTTAATATATGTAGTTAGCGTTTTCATGGCTACAAACCAAGAAAATACGAATTAGAACCGAATACATTGTATCTCAGAGACTCATATTTTGCA
The DNA here is from genome assembly GCA_017861355.1 of Bacillota bacterium. Lineage (GTDB taxonomy): Bacteria > Bacillota > Clostridia > Lachnospirales > Lachnospiraceae > Mobilitalea. The sequence goes on along the minus strand of JAGFXQ010000434.1, from coordinate 2,401 downwards.
AATAATTTTTAAGAGAGAAAAATAAATATCACAAAATAAGGGTTGTATTGACTTGTAGCGAGATATCTATTATGATTTTTGACAAGTGAACTGATCCTATGTATTAAGTGAACACATCTAATCCTGATGTAGGAATTGTTTTTGTGCTATGCTTTAGCGATAAGAAAAGTATTGGAGGGAAGAAACATGTCAAAGAAGAAGTCCTTTGTAAAAGAAATATTGCTATTTCTATTGATTCTGACTGCATTATTGACCGGTGTACTCGGAGTATTTCTGGCATCTTCCTATAATATACTTGAAAATGAAATTAAGGCTTCCTCCGATGCCTTTCTCAAAATATATAGTAATGAGTTCAGTAATAATATTGCTGATATGGATGGACTGCTGAAAAGTATTGCTACCCAGGGCGAGGATCTGGCGAAGATCAAGAGTCCGAATGGAAATAAGCGGGCACTTGCTTCAATCTCATTATATAATTACATGCAGAAGCTGATCGCAGGAAAAGACAGTGCGGATGTGATCGTAGTTTATGATAAGAACTACGGCATCTGTCTGGATGCAATTGTTACGGGCTTCAATTTTGACAAGAAGAACAAACTGCGTGATTTTACAAGCAATGCAATCGAGAATGAGGGCATTGATAATTATGAATGGAATTTTCTAAATCTGGATCACGAGACCTACCTGTACAAGATGTTGATTACGGATAGCCGGGTGATTGCGATCTATATTCGAACCGGTAAGCTGTTGAAGGAGCTCTCGACACAGGAGAACGGGAATCGCTCGATTGTATTGGTGAATGATGCGGGAGTGATCGGTAGAATATGGGGAGAAGAAACAGCAGATATTAAAATTGGTACGAAGATCCGAGATATTCAGGACGAGGATTATTATAGCACAGGTAAGGATATTGTGGAGAACCAGCTTTCGATTTATTGCTACACGAGTAAAGACAGCATATTCCTACAGACCGATACCAGCATGATTATCGTTGCAATTGTTGCATCCTTGGCCTTATTCTTTATCTTATTTATCCTAGGCTTCACCCGGAAGGAGATCGCGACTCCGATGCAGCATATGATCAGGGATATGGAGATCATTAAAAACGGAGACTATCGAAATCGCGTCAGCGGGCACTTTCATACAAAAGAATTTCAGATGCTGCAGGAAGCCACAAACCAGATGGTGGAGGAGATTGTCGGTCTGAAGATTCAGACCTATGAGAAGCGGATAGAGCTACAGGATATGGAACTCAAAAGCATACGTTTGCAGCTGAAGCCGCATTTCTTTCTCAATGCTTTGACCACGATATCGAGTTTGAGCAGCCAAAGCAAAAATGAACATATTAAAGTCTATATCGATGCCTTATCGAAGAATGTCAGATACATGTTCCGCGCCGGGTTCCATACGGTCCCGATTAAGGAAGAGATAAAGCATGTTAAGAATTATTTTGAGATGCAGGAGCTCAAATATCCGTCCTGTATCTTCTATCTGGTCGATCTGCCACAGGAATTGGAGGAGTGGAAGATTCCACAGATGCTCATTCATACGTTTATTGAAAATGAGTATAAATATGCGGTATCAATCGATGAGACCCTTACCATTCTGATCAAAATCAGCTGCAAAATGCATCGTGAGCAGGAGATGTTACTCATTGAAATCGAGGACGATGGAAAAGGGTATCCCGACGAAGTACTGGATTATATGAGTGGTAAGTCGATTAAGAGGAACGAAAGAGGAACCAGAATCGGATTATGGAGTATTAAGCGGATGATGGAGCTCATGTACGAGATGGAGGATCTGGTTATCTTGGAGAATATTGAGCCGCATGGGTGTCTGAATAAGATCTATGTGCCGAAGAATGCATTACATGAACTGCCGGTGGAGCAATTGCAGACTTCGCTGGATTGATACAAAGGAATGAGGTAGCTATGATAAATATATTAATTGTTGATGATGATATGGCAACAGTAGATGTGATCAAGACTTCGGTTCACTGGGAAGGTCTTGGGATGAATGAGGTATTTACCGCTTATAATGTAGCCAGTGCCAGAAAGATATTATTGGAGGAGGAGATCGATATTATTATCAGTGATATCGAGATGCCACAGGAATCGGGTCTGGATCTCTTAAAATGGGTGAGGGAAGAGAATCTGGAGTGTGAGTTTCTGCTACTTACCTGCCATGAGAGTTTCTCTTATGCTACCAATGCGATTCATTACGACGCCGCGGCATATTTGACAAAGCCCTTTGATATTACCATTATGGAGCTAAACTTGCAGAAAATCATCACAAAGCTCAGTCATAAACGTAGTCTGCAAAAAAGCAGCGAATACGGAGAATGGATGGGTAAAAATCTTCGTTTCATGAAGCTGGACTTCTGGAAAGCAGTACTGGAAGG
>JAGFXQ010000170.1 GCA_017861355.1 Bacillota bacterium | reverse complement strand
CATCATTTTTTTTCGGATTATAAAATCTAACATACATCTATCCCCTTGGTATATTGAACTGTTTGATATACTAAGGGGATAAAATTTTAACCAAATTCGCAACTTCGATCAAGTATAAACCTCTCAATCATGTTACAATAGCTTTACAAGGAGTGAATAAAATTGTCGGTAAAAACAATCGAAAATATGATAGACTGGGTGGAAACAAATTTAAAGGATGACCCTACGCTGGAAAGGATGTCTGAGTATGTCGGGTACTCTTCCTTTTATTGTTCTGCGAAATTTCACGAAGTAGTTGGGGTTTCCTTCCAGGAATACGTTATAAGACGGAAGCTTACATTGGCAGCGCTAGAATTGCGAGAAACCAATCACAAGATAATCGAGATTGCTGTGAAATATGGTTTTTCTTCGAACGAAGCATTTTCAAGAGCATTTCATAAAAAGCATGGTTATTCTCCAAGTCAATTTCGTAAAGTATTGCCACAGCTTCGACTGTATGACAAATCAGTGATTCTACCTACTACTCCCTAGTAAATGATGTGGAGCTAACATGTATAACAAATTAGAAAGAAATGATGCTTGCTGGTGTGGAAGTGGTAAAAAATATAAGGTGTGCCATTTCAATCAGGATGAAAGAATAAAGCTTTATAAATCAAAAGGCTGTATTGTGCCAAACAGGAGTATGATCAAATCAACCGCGCAAATAAATGGAATTAGAGAGAGCGGTAAAGTTAATATAGAAATACTTGATTATATTACGGACCAGATCCAGATCGGTATGAGTACGGGAGAGATTGACCGACTGATTGATCATAAAACCAGAGAACTTGGGGGAATTCCCGCGACACTTGGATATGATGGATTTCCGAAAAGTGTATGTATCTCAATCAATCATGAAGTGTGCCATGGAATTCCATCTGACAAGGTTATATTACAAGATGGTGATATTCTTAATGTTGATGTTACAACCAAAGTCAATGGTTATTATTCCGACTCGTCAAGAATGTATTGTCTTGGAAATGTAAGTGCTGATCGCTTAAGATTGGTTGATGCAGCGAGAAAAGCGATCGATGTTGGCTTAGAAAAAGCAAGAGCCTGGAACTTCCTGGGCGATATAGGCCAAGCAATCAATGATTTTACACGTTCAATGGGATACTCAGTGGTTAAGGAAATAGGTGGCCACGGGGTTGGAATTGAAATGCATGAAGAACCATATGTAAGCTATGTGTCTAAGAGCGGAACAGAAATGTTATTGGTTCCCGGGATGGTATTTACAATTGAGCCGATGATAAATGCAGGTAAAGCAGGGGTAATTCTTAATAAGGCAAATGGCTGGACCATAAGTACCAAGGATGGGAAAGACTCCGCACAATGGGAGGTTACTGTTCTGATTACGGATAGCGGGTACGAAATTCTGGCTTATTAAGATTAAATTGTTGTATTGATGGAGTGGACAGGATTATGCTGTCTGCTCTTTTCTTGTCTTCTTTACTTAAATTAATTTTTTCACGATGACCGATGTATCGTTATCGAATATAATGAACTTGAGAGCAATAATTCTTGGAGTTCATGAAATGAAATATAATTATGAAGAAAATGTGAAGATAAGAGCTTACAGCCAAAGGGATCACTTATTTCGAAATGTTGATAATAGAGATATTAATTTACCACCCGGATACGATATTGAGGTTTTTGCGGTTGGATTAGACACACCGATCGATATTGAATTTTCTGAAAACGGAGATTTATATATCGCTGATTCTGGCATCGCGTCCGGTAACCCAAAATTAATCAGACTTAAAAATGGTCTTTTTGAAGTGATAGCAGACAATTTCAATACCCCAATCACCGGGATCAGCGTACTTGATGGGAACATCTATGTTTCCCATAAAGGATATATTACTTTGATTTCTTCGAATGGGACCAGGCAGAATATTATATCGGGACTGCCCTGTAATGGGGACTTTGGCATCAGTAATATTGCCTTTGGTGCTGATGGTAAGATATATTTTGGACTGGGTACAGCAACAAATTCAGGAGTTGTGGGGTCAGATAACCGGTGGGTTTTCGAACATCCATTACTACATGATGAACCGGCATCGGAGATTACAGTCAACGGTCAAAACTTTGAATCAAATAATATACTGAATTTGTATGGAGAGAATGTCTTTACGGGATGCTTTTCTGCTTATGGAGTATCAAATAGCCAGTTTGAGACAAAAAAAGGAGTACTAAAAGCTTCCGGAAGTATACTTAGAGCGAATCGGAATGGTACCCAGCTTGAACTGGTTGCTTGGGGTTTTCGGAATCCGATAAGATTAAAGTTTGATAGAGATTTTCAGCTTTTTGTAGCAAATCGTAGCTATGATGTAAGAGGAAGCAGACCGGTTGCCAATGCCCCGGATGAATTCCATAATGTAATGTTCGGAGTATGGTATGGATGGCCGGATTATTCCGTGGGTGAGCCATTGACTTCGCCTAGATTCAAGCCGGAGGGTGGGCGTCAGCCGGAATTATTATTAACTGAGTATCCTAATACTCCACCAAAGCCTTTTGCTGAATTCGCGCCTCATTCCTCCATTATGGGTTATGATTTTAATTATAATCGCAATTTTGGCCAGGATGGGGATATCTATATAGCGGAATATGGAAGTCTGGGGCCAACAACAATGGGTCCGTCAACACCTTATGCGGGAATAGGCCATAGAATATCAAAAATAGATAGGAACACCCGTGAAATCAGTACATTTATTAGCAATAAGTCGGGTTTGCCCGCTTTAACCACAAGAGATCCTGGGTTTGGAAGATTGGTTGATGTTACATTTGGGCCTGATGGGGCAATGTATCTGCTTGATATGGGAATAAGCGATCCAAGTGATGTGAATCGATATATCGCTAACACGGGTGTAATCTGGAGAGTAACCAGATCAAATAGATAGGATTTGACTAGATGTATGTAAAATATAATTTTAATTTATTCATTATAAAAAATTTACAAAGACAATAAATTATTCTGATGCTAATTGTCACATTTTATGCTATAATAAATCACAGTGAACAATGCGAATAAAGCATTCGCATAACAAGTTTGCTTGAAAGCATGCGATCGTTGTAGAGATCATGAATACGATATAAGGCTAAGGGCTCATCTGAAGCAAAAAAGCAAGCAGATGCAGCTGTTAGTTTTTCTGTGGCTAAAAAGCAGCCAAAATAAAATGAATGGAGTGTAATCGTGCAAACTAACAAATCAATCTATAAAATTTTATTAATATTGGCTGCAGCTGTCTCTGTAGGTGAATTTGTTATGCTGCGAAAGAATGCGAGGCTTTTGCGGATTCAAGAGATGATTAGGAAGAAGCTTCATGATACTAGTGAGAAAATCTCTAAGACAGACTTGGAGGATGAGATCTATTCCATCGCGTTAGAGGCAATCGTAGAATTGATTCCGAATGCTACGAAGGGGAGCGTGCTTCTTCTGGAGGAGGATGGGAATTTTCATTACCGTGTTGTAAAAGGCTTCCGCGAAGAATTGATGGACTTTATCATCAAGAAAGAGGAAGCGTATCTATATAGGATTAATGAATTTAAAGAAACTGCCATTATAAAAAACCCGAAGGAATATGATACGATAAATACGGACAAGAAGACAATTGAGGGTTTAAAGAAGATTAATGCATTGGACATCTACTGTAGCGTCTCTGCTCCGATTTATATTGATAATGAACTCATTGGCTTAATAAATGTGGATTCGGACAAGCCGAATCAGATATTCTCTGAGAACGATCTGGATATTATGGACCAGATCAAGTGTGAGCTGGAATTGGCAATCAAGAATGCACTTGCACAGAATAGATTAAAGTATCTTGCTGATTACGATGAGCTCACGGGAGTAATGAACCGGAGAACATTAAAGAGGGAGTTTGACAAAGAGATCAGTAAAAGGAATTCTCAGACCTTCTGCCTGGTCATGATTGATATGGATAACTTTAAGCTCCTGAATGACAGTTATGGACATTATTTCGGCGACATAGCATTAAAGCATTTTTCGGATATCCTGAGCAAGTCGGTGAGAGCTTCTGACTCGGTTGCCAGATTTGCCGGAGATGAATTTGTTTTACTTTTGAAAGATTGTGATCTATCCGCAGCAAATAACAGAATGATTGTAATCTCACAAATGTTTGCTAAGGAAAAATTAGAGGAAATAATTTTGAAATTCAGCTATGGAATCTGTGAAGTAGTCCCGCTTACGGAAGTAGATTTTGATAAAGCGTTAGCTGTTGCGGATACAAAGATGTATGAACATAAAAGGCGGAAAGCCTTATTGCACGATTGAATTGATATGAATCCTTCTGTGAAGTGATAGTGAACTTCGCAGGAGGATTTTTTTCATGGTTCATATGATGTCTGCAAAGTTGACATTTTATGAATCCTTTTTCCTGACTAATAAGAATGTCAAAAATGGCATAATATATAATAGTACTGCTTTAAAGCAATTTAAAGTAGTAATCTACAAAAGTAGATCTATTATCAGGAAAGGGATTTTATCATGACTTTGAATGATTTGGGGCAAAAAGACTGGGAGCAGCAGATGAGAGAGCTTGCTTCCAATCATCGTAATATAAAATTAACCAGATATAATTCGATTCTGGATAAGAATAATCAGATTGCTTATAAAAAACTAAATCGGATCCGCGATAATATATCGGAGCTTTCAACGGATATTATTGCTTTAATTCCTGCGGCCCGATGGTTGTTTGATAATTTTCAGATGTTGTACCGGGAGATTAAGAATTTCCGTGCTTCCGGTACCAGTTATGAGCTCTTGCCCATAATAAAAGAAGGAGAATTCAAAGGATATCCAAGGATTTATATTGTGGCCAGAAAAATAGTGGAGCTTAGCAAAGGTCACCTTAATGATGAGAATATTCGAATTATGCTCAGTTCTTATCAGAAGGAGATTCCTTTAACAGACAAGGAATTATGGGTTTTGCCGGAGCTGTTCGGCTTCTGCCTGCTAGAAAGTATCATCGGTTTATCGCAGGAAATCATTCGGATTATTCGGCTTAAATCAAAAGCGGACAAGTTCATCAGTAAAAAGCAAGGAACCGATCAAGGTACAATAGAATTGGCAGCGTTGATGATGGAATTAGAGGAAGAGTGCAGGCACAATTTCTCTTTCCATTCGCATGTGATTTATCTTTTAAGAAATATGTCCGTGGAGGAGTCAGTAATTCAACGATATCTGGACCATCATTTCCAAAGCTATAACAAGCGTATCAAACCGACGAATGTATTCATAAATGAAGGTAAGATTGAAGCCCAACTCGAGGCCGATATCCGTGCCCTAGTTGTAAGTCTTCGGGAAATCAATGAGATGGATACCGAATCGTTCTTTGAAAACTATTCGTACCTGGAAGCAATCCTATCCAAGGACCCGGAAGGCGTATATCCGAGACTGGATCCCGAAAGCAAAGGAATGTATCGTCAGGTAATTGTGAAGTTGTCATCGAAATATAAAGTTGAGGAAGAGAAAATTGCAGATACCTGCCTGGAGCTTGCGAAGGAAGGCAGGGAGCCTTTGAACTGTTCCCATCATGTCGGAGCCTATCTGCTCGGCAAGGGATTTGGAGTTCTGAAAGCGAGGATATTGGGTAAACCGGAGCCGATGAAACTGGACAGGAAGAGCAGCAAGGGCGCTGTCTATTTCCTCTCTATGATTGGCATCTTACTTGTGATTAGTGTATTATTGCTGCTGGCGGTCCATCAATTCCTTGAAGTAAGAGTCACATGGCATTATATTGTCATCTATATAGTTGCGTTACCTCTCATCATCGGAATTGCTTTGGAAGTAATGAATTTTATTTTTACCAGGAGAATCCTTGTTAAGCATATACCTTCCATGGACTATCTGACCCAGATACCGGATTCTGCAAGAACGTTCGTCGTGATGCCGGTCATCATATCCTCGAAGGAGCAGGGGATCTCTTATATTAATCGTCTACAGAAGCATTATCTGGCGAATCAACAGAAGAATCTATTCTTTGCTCTGTTGGTTGATTTCAAAGATTCCCAGGAACAATTCCTGCCGGAGGATAAGGAGATTGAAGAGGCATTGATCTGCCGAGCAGAAGAATTGAATAAATTATACTCGTCCGAACAACCACTGTTCTCCTTGTTTATCAGGTATCGTAAATGGAATGCTTCCGAAAAATGTTACATGGGCTGGGAGCGGAAACGAGGTAAGTTAGAGGAATTTAATTATCTGCTGAATGGAATGAAAAAAGAGGATACAAGTTTTTCTACCATGATATGCGATCCGAACCTGCTATCTTCCTATCGTTATGTAATTACGTTGGATGCAGATACCGACTTAATCCGTGATAACGCTGCAAAGCTGGTTGGACTCCTTGATCATCCGATGAATCGGCCTATTATTGATACAAACAAGAATAAGGTGAAGGAAGGCTATGTAATTATTCAGCCCTCTGTAAGAAATCATATCGTTGACCGGACCGGAAGCCACTTTGCGGAGGTGTTCGGCGGACAATCCGGTTTGGTTTATTACTCAACTGCAATTTCAGATATCTATCAGGATGTATTCGGAGAGGGAATCTATATTGGTAAGGGCATCTATGATGTTCAAGCCTTTCACCGGTTGCTGCATAATGTGATTCCGGAGAATAAGGTATTGAGTCATGATCTTCTTGAAAGCTGCTATGCCAGAACTGCATTTTCCAGTAGCGCAAAGGTGATGGATAGCTTCCCGAACAGCGTGGTATCATATGCAAAGCGGGAGCATCGTTGGATTAGAGGTGACTGGCAGCTCTTTCCCTGGCTATTTCGGAATAAGATCATCAAAGGAAGAAATCTGTGTGGATTAGCAAAATGGAAGATACTTGATAATTTAAGACGCAGTATGGTTCCACTCAGCAAAGTGATCTTTATTATCTTGAATCTGATATTGCTTCCGAAGGCACCCTTCCTCTGGCTACTGTTGGTGTTCTTCAGTGATGCCTTTCAATTGATTGTCCTTGCTTTCAGTATATTGAAGCAGAAGCTGCTGCGGCCGAAGCTTGCCTTAGTGTATAAAAGTCTTAGGAAAGAACTGGGTATCATATTTCAGAGAGCATATCTCGAATTTGTTATTACCCCCTACCGGGCTTATATAGCAACGGATGCCATGCTTAGAACGCTGTTCAGGTTATTCATTACAAGACAGAATTTACTGCGCTGGAATACGGCGGAGGCGGTTGATTCTTC
>JAGFXQ010000433.1 GCA_017861355.1 Bacillota bacterium | reverse complement strand
CCCTCAGAAGTCCCTCCGGTACCTCATACCTTCGCGGAATATACTGCATCGGAAGTGTCCCAACTTCTTTGCCGTTGATATATATGATGTCCTCATCCAGAATATTTCCCATTCGAAGCAATGCTTTTTGCTCGGCCTGCTGTGCTGTCAGCTTGATTTCCCTCCGAAACCACACAACTCCGTTAAAAGCTCCGATTCCTTCGTCCTCCCAGTAAGAGGGCACCTGAATCATACCCCACTCTGTGGCATCATAATCCGGTGAATAGAAGGTCATTTCCGGATCCCTAAGTCCGATATCCTGTTGTATTACCGTTTCACACCATTCATCATGAAGGCGCTGGTCCCTTGCAAGTACCTCCTCTACATACTTCGCATCACGGAAGCGATGCGCAGCCGCCAGATATTCCGGGAATTCATGCAGTGCTTCCTCACTCAGCCATGCCTCAGCCGGTGATCCTCCAAGACTGGCATTGATTAGTCCAATGGGAATCTGATCTCTCTGATACAGATGAAGTGCAAAGAAATAACCGGTAGCTGTAAAATTCAATATCGTCTTCGGATCTGCCGATTGCCAACAGCCCTCTCCCACATCAATCTGCGGACCATCAAAATTATAAACTGCAGGCACCATAAACTGGCGAAGAAATGGGTTCTCTGATTTCAAGATCTCTTCCGGATAGACCTCGGTAAGAGATTCCATTCGCATCTCCATATTGGATTGTCCGGAGCAGAGCCAAACATCACCAATCAGAAGGTCACGAAGCACTATTGTCTCCTTCTCCCCCATTGATATATCCATTTGATAAGGTCCACCGGCTTGTTCCGTGGTTATCTCTATCTCCCACTGTCTGAGACTTTAGCCTTATAGTTCTGACCAAGGAATTGCAATGATACAGTTTCTCCCGACTCTGCCCATCCCCATATCCTAATCTTTGAATTACGCTGTATTACCATACCATCACTGATCAATCTTGGTAACGTAAGTTGTCCGTTCAAATCTAATTCCTCCTATTATGCTCCTATCCGAGTGGTTGAAATAGCTTTACACGTATTGTAGCAAATTTTTTATGTTGATATAACCCCTTTACTCTATTCTTTTTCACTTTTTCCTACTCCTTCACTTTCGTATTTTATTACAACGACTGATCACGTCCCATAATCTTATGTTTGTTCAAGAAAAGGGTTACCATTGGAGTATCACTGCAAATTAGCATAATCCATACGGTAACCCTTTAAAATTCATGACAATTGAAAGTTCGCAAAGCGTGTGTGGTGCCTTTTTGCTATTCCTTAACGCCACCGATCGTAAGTCCTGATACAAAGTAGCGTTGCAAAAACGGATAAAGAGCAACAATAGGCAGACAGGTTAAAACAGTTGCAGCGGAACGAATGGAGTTGGTTGTAACTGTAGAACTTCCGGTTGCTGCACTTGTCTGCGCAGAAATATTTGCATCACCGCTCAATTGGCTTACGGAAGATAACAACTTCATTAACTCATACTGCAGAGTTGTCAGATTCTCATTCAATCGATTAAATAACATGGTGTCAAACCAGGAATTCCATTGTCCAACCGCAATAAACAAGGCTACTGTAGCAAATACAGGTTTGCACAGCGGCACTATAATTCGGAAGAATATCACGGTATAGCCTGCACCATCAATCTTGGCTGATTCTTCCAAGCTATCCGGCAAACCGTTCATATAGGTACGTATTACCAGCATATTGAAAGCGGCTACCATACCGGGGATGATATATACCCAGAAGCTGTTCATGAATCCTAAGCTCCGGTTAAGTAAAAATCCCGGGATCAAACCACCATTCACATACATGGTCAGTACATACAAGAAGGACATTGGCTTGGCAAACAGAAAGTTCTTACGGCTGAGCACAAAGGCCAATAGTGCAGTGGTTACCAGATGCAGAACAGTACCAATCACCGTTCTCAGGACCGAAACGTATAGACCTGTGGTAATGGATTCCTTGTTCAACACTGTCCTATAATTATTGAGAGTCCATTTTCGCGGCCAAAGATAAATACCGCCACGCAATGCATCCAGCGCCTCATTGAAGGATAATGCAATGGTATTAATGATTGGATAGATCGTCACAATTACGAATATCAACAGTATCAAACCAATGATACCGGAATAGATCTTATTCTTTAGGCTGAATTTTTTTCTTCTTTTCTTGATTCGTTTTGTCGTTTCCATTATCTTCACCTCCTTAGAATAACCTTTCTTCTCCGGCCGCTTTAGCCGAAGAATTTGCTAGGAAAATCAAGATAACACTAACTACACTCTTGAAGATACCGGCAGCTGTTCCTATTGAATAATTCGCCTGACTTATGCCATATTTTAGAACATATATATCGATGGTCTGAGATACTGGCTGTAGCAGACCATTACCTAACAAGTATTGTATTTCAAATCCGGCATTCAAAACATTACCTATATTTATCATTAATAAAATAAAGATTGTAGGCTTGATACCCGGTAACGTTATATTCCACATCTTACGAAGTCTTCCTGCTCCATCAATTGATGCCGCTTCATATAAATCGGTATTAATGGCTGTTATTGCAGCAAGATAAATAATACTATTCCACCCTGTCTCCTTCCATACGTTACCCAATCCTACGATCCACCAGAAAAGCGGACGAATTGTCAGCCAGTTAATCGGCGTCTGGACAAGATTAAGTTTCAGAAGAAGATCGTTAATAATACCATTATCAATTGATAATACGTCCCTAATAATGCCTGTTACAATAATCATCGATAAAAAGTGAGGCAGATAAGATATCGTCTGAACCAATTTCTTAGGTCCTTTATGTACCACCTCATTTAGTATAAGTGCAAATGCGATAGCGAATGCAAAGCTTAGTACAAGGTTGATAACCCCCATCGCAAGTGTATTACGAATTACCCTTATGAAATCCGGGTTGTCTACAAAGAGAAACTTAAAATTATCAAGTCCTACAAACTTCGAGTGGAAGAACCCTTCCTTCGGTTTGTATTTCTGAAATGCCATGACCCATCCTACCAGGGGCGCATAATTAAATAAGAGAATATAAAACAAGAAAGGAATTGATAAAAAGATTAATTCCTTTTGTCTGATGATCTCTTTCCAGGTGAATTTTACCCGTACATCTTTTACCCGTTCTGCTTTAATACGATTTACTCTGGCCATTGATATTACCATACTTTCTTAAAATTCATAAAAGTTAGCTTCGCACACTTCTCTGTATCAAGTAGTAAAGCAGGTGGTTGTGGCAATTTGGCTGTCCAACCACCTGCTTGTGTTCCTTGCGATAGAAAGATCAGGGAGAACTTACTATCGAATGTAGTTATTTTATTCTATTGCGTTTATGGTCTAACATTCTTTCCTTG
>JAGFXQ010000169.1 GCA_017861355.1 Bacillota bacterium | reverse complement strand
GGAGGTACTTATGGCAATCAATAAAGCGATGAGAATGGCACTTCGGGCATTGTCCTATTCGGACTTAGACCTGAAGAAAACATATAAGCTACAGAGGCAACTTAAAACCGCTGCCCATCCTGTCATAAAACCACTCTATGAGATGTGGGATCATAAGGTGTCGATTGGAGATTATGATATCCCGGTGCGCATTTTCCTACCATCGGTTCAATCGGACTTAAAGAAGGTGTTACTGTTCTTTCATGGCGGCGGCTGGGTAGTGGGGAACATCGATACCTATACCAATGTTTGTGCGAACATGGCGAAGCAGACAGAGCATATCGTGGTATCCGTTGATTACCGGTTGGCACCGGAATATAAGTTTCCGACGGCGGTGGAGGATTGTTATGCTGTGACGAAAGAGATATTCTCTAACGCAACACTGTTAGGGGTTTGCCCGGAAGATATTACTTTAATCGGAGATAGCGCCGGAGGTAATCTGGCGGCTGTGGTATCTCTTATGGCTAGAGACCGTGGAGAATTCCTGCCGTCCAGACAGATATTACTGTACCCTTCCGCAGACAGCGATCATAGTGAGACCTCTCCTTATCCGTCTTTAATCGAGAACGGAACGGATTTTCTACTTACCACAAGACGAATCAATGACTATATTGATCTCTATATCTCCGGGGAGGAGGATCTTAAGAATCCTTATATGGCTCCGATCTTAGCCGAGGACTTGTCAAGACAACCAAAGACCTTAATTATTACTGCTCAATATGATCCGCTTAGAGATGAGGCGGAAGCATATGGTAAGAAGCTTTATGAGTTTGGCAATGATGTGCAGGTATATCGGATGAAGGATGCGTTGCATGGCTTTATTACCTTGCCAAAGCACTTTGTGCATGTCAAACGCAGCTATGAGCTGATTAACCGATTCCTGAATGCATAACTAACTATTTTTCCTGACATACAAATACCGAAAAGAATAGTTAACGCATCTAATTATGAAAGGAATTAAATTAGTTGAAGAAAATGTTACCATAAATCGTTAATACTATTGGGAAAGAAGATTTCCAATATTGAATTGATAAAAACTTCCGGGATTTATTCACCGTAAGGATGACGGAAAGGGGAATAGTGTCTTTATGACAAGAAGAAAACCAATCGAATGGTTAAAATTAGATAATGCCGCGAAGATATTCCCGCCGAATACAAATGAAAAGGATACCAAGGTATTTCGATTTGTTTGTGAGTTAAAAGAGGAAGTAGATAGAGAAACCTTACAGAAAGCTCTTGATAAAGCACTGCTCTTATTTCCTGTATACCAGTCCGTATTACGTAGGGGGCTCTTCTGGTACTACTTCGACAGTACGGAGGCGAGACCCACTGTAGCAGAGGAACGAAAGCTTCCTTGCAGCATGCTGTATGTGCCTAATCGCAAGAACTTACTGTTTGAAGTGACTTATTATAACCATCGGATTAATCTTGAGATGTACCATGCGTTAACAGATGGGACAGGAGCTCTGGGATTTCTAAAAACAATTGTATATTATTATCTAACGATGAAGCATGAGGCAGATTTTATAGAGGGATTACCGCATCCGGATGTGGATGCTTCCTTTTCTCAGAAGATGGATGACAGCTTCTTAAAGCATTATAGCGGAGATAAGAGGTTGGATAAGATCAAAATCAACCGTGCCTATCATATTGCGGGCCGGCGTTCTCTGGATAACCGGATGCAGATCGTAGAAGGGACGATGTCAGTGAAGTCGGTACTGGATCTCGCTCATCATTATGATACTACGATGACGATCTATCTGACTGCACTGTATTTTAAGGCAATCCATATGGATATGCCGACGAGGAGCTTAAAATATCCTGTTGTCCTGACGATTCCTGTGAATCTCAGAACCTATTTTCCGTCGGTTACGGCAAGAAATTTCTTCACTACGATCAGCATTAGCTATCATTTTGGTAAGAATTCGGACAAGCTGGAGGATGTCATTCTGGCGGTTAAGGATGCCTTTGCCAGGGAGCTCACTCAGGAGAAGCTAAGAACACATATGAATCGATTGTCGGCATTAGAGCATAATGCTTTTATGAGAGTCATTCCATTGGTACTGAAGGATTACATCCTTCGTTTTGCAAATCATCTAAGTGCGAAAGGCATTACGGCAACCTTATCCAATATAGGTAAGATATCCATGGCCAAAGAGCTGGTGCCTTATATTGAATTGTTCGATTGCTTTACCAGTGCACGAAGGCCGCAGATAGCAATGTGCTCCTTTGGTGATGAGCTTGTAATAAGTTTTACTTCCCCTTATATCGGGACAGATATCCAGATGAATTTCTTTCGCATGTTGACCCAGGAAGGCATTGATGTAACCATTGCCTCAAATAACAAGGAAATATAGGAGGCTGACAGATGCAAAGTTGTGATAACTGTAAAGTGTCCTTAAAAGGAAATTATGAAGCGTGCCCTCTCTGCGGTGGAATACTACAGGAGAAGGGTGAAAGAGGCGAAGAGGTATTTCCGAATATCCCGACGATCTTCCAGGAGTTTAATATCTTTATCCGCATTATCATTATGGTGTCCATAGCGGTGATTGTCATCAGCTTTGCGGTGAACCTGCTCTTTACCAAGGAATCCAGATGGTCTCTGTTAGTGGCTGCCAGCGTAGCCTGTATGTGGGTAAGCTTGTTCTTTATTGTTCGTAAGAGAAATAACATTCCGAAGACGATTGTCTGGCAGGTAGCCTTAATCGGAATATTATCCGTATTATGGGATTGGTCCATGGGATGGCTGGGTTGGTCGATCAATTTTGTACTTCCGGGAATATGTATCGGTGCTATGGTGGTTATGGCAATCGCGGCAAAGATACTCAAGATTGGTGTCAGGGATTTGCTTGTCTATCTCTTTATCGACATCATATTTGGCTTTGTTCCACTCATATTTATCCTGACCGGAGATTTGTATGTAACCTTTCCCTCAGTAATCTGCGTGGCAACCAGTGCAATCAGTTTATCGGCCCTTATCCTGTTTCAGGGTGATAATATGAAGGCGGAATTAAATAAAAAGATGCATATATAAAAGAAAGGGATCCTTTATGAATTCATATCATTTAAAACTAATCGCAATCGTCACCATGTTAATTGACCATGTCGGAGCTGTATTTGTGCCGAGTAATACAATGCTTTA
The DNA here is from genome assembly GCA_017861355.1 of Bacillota bacterium. Taxonomy (GTDB): domain Bacteria; phylum Bacillota; class Clostridia; order Lachnospirales; family Lachnospiraceae; genus Mobilitalea. The sequence continues at coordinate 4,098 of JAGFXQ010000169.1, read as the reverse complement.
TCTGGTGATGCGCAGCATCGGAAGACTCGCATTCCCGATCTTTGTATTCTTGTTAGTCGAAGGTTTTCATCATACCAGTAATGTGAAGAAATATCTGCTCAGGCTGGGTGCATTTGCCTTCCTATCCGAGATCCCTTTTGATCTTGCTTTTTATGGTAAAATTCTCGAATTCACCCATCAGAATATCTTTTTTACCTTATTCTTGGGACTGTCCTGTATGTACCTAATGAGTGAAGTTGAGAAGGCATATGGTAAAAATATTATTATCATGAATTTGTTAAATGCCTTACTGACCCTGGTATTTAGTATTGTAGCATATTTCATGAAGACAGATTATGGTTATGCAGGAATCCTGTTAATCGTGGGCTTTTATCTGTTTCGCGGAAGTAAAATATTACTTACCTTTACGCTTTTGTTTGTCTCCGGCTATCTACTGAAGTATATTAATGTATTAGCTACCTTGGCGATGGTTCCGATTGCCTTTTATAACGGAAAAAAGGGCAAAAGTATAAAATATGCATTTTATATCTTTTACCCTGAGCATCTGCTCGTCTTGGCAATGATTAAACTAATGCTTTAGAATTCATTGTGAACGTCAGAACTTTGTTCGTATTCGGTATTATGAGAAGTATAGCGAAGGTCCTCGCCGGACGCATAGGATTGATCGGGATAATAGTGTCTTTCATCAAAATTCTGGACACTGCTAAAGGATGGAAACCGATAATAATTTTTCCTGGTAGGTTCAAAGTACATGATAGCAAACCTCCTTATTTAAAATTCTAATCTTATTGTTTGACATTCGGTTCAGATCTATACTAGGAATTCAATTGAGTTTTTACATTTTTTTCTTATATTTATACACAGACTTATGCAATACATTGGGGGAGAATGACCTATGATTTCATTGACAATAACTGAGGTAAAGTCTTTCATGGCGAAGCTGCTGGCGCAGAATACATTTGATCATTTTATTCTGAAAGAGTTGGAGCTTTCAACCTTCATCAACTTCACGATCAATGGCCAGCTGAATGAAGCCTTCTTCACAGATGAGGAGCTTCAGGAACGAGGTACCGAGAACCGAAGTGTATTATGGAGTGAGGTTCGTACGATTGCTTTTGCTATGATTAAGGGTAATAAAACCCCTCTTTCTTTAAAAATTGTATTCCAGCTACCCAAACTGCTTTGTGAGGAACTGGTTCAACAATCCGGTGGAAGGCTGAAGATCGATGAGATCGGCGGACTTTATATGAACGTCCGTTTTGAGAAAAATGAGCTGCATATCATTACAGGAACTGCAATCAAAACCTTTACCTTAGATAAGACTCTGGAGCAGGAATGGGATCTTCAGGTTAAGAAGCTTCTGAAGGAACAGGGGATCGGATTTGAAGAGCAATAATACAAAGATCTATGTAAAACTTAAAAACATGTTGTTAGCACTCTTGTTCAAAGAGTGCTAATTTTGTCTTGACATTTTATTTTACGAGTATTATGATAACACTTGAAGCTATAAACAGCGTAAACAGTATGATGCGACAGACAGAGTGATAACAAGCTGAATCGGCATTAACAAAGAATAAGTAAGAAGGAGTTGTTATTGATGAGCACAGAACGCGGTAATTTATCAATTCATTCAGAAAATCTATTTCCAATTATTAAGAAGTGGTTATATTCTGACCACGACATTTTTGTAAGAGAGCTGATCTCAAACGGCAGTGATGCAATTACCAAGCTGAAGAAGCTGGAGGTAATGGGCGAAGCAGAGTTACCGGAGGATAATCATTATCAGCTGACTGTAACCGTGAATCCGGAGGAGAAGACGATACGTTTCTCTGATAACGGTATCGGTATGACAGCAGAGGAAGTCAGAGAATACATCAATCAGATCGCTTTCTCCGGCGCACAGAAGTTCCTCGAGCAATATAAGGACAAGACAAATGAGGATCAGATCATCGGACATTTCGGTCTGGGCTTCTATTCTGCATTTATGGTTGCATCCCGTGTCAGCATTGATACACTGTCCTGGCAGGCAGATGCACAGCCGGTACACTGGGAATCCGACGGTGGCACAGAGTATGAGATGAGCGAGAGCACAAAGAGCGAACGTGGTACGGATATTACTTTGTTCCTTAACGATTCCAGTTATGAATTCTCGAACGAATACCGTGTGAAGGAAGTTCTGAAGAAATACTGTTCCTTTATGCCGGTGGAGATCTATTTTGTGAATGCTAATGCAAAGCCGGAAGAGACAAAGGAAGATGTGATCGATGCATCGGTAGAGGAAGATGGAACCGTACATGAGGCGAAGGAAGACAAGAAGCCGGAGCCGATCAACGATGTGAACCCTCTTTGGGCGAAGCATCCGAATGACTGCACCGAAGAAGAATATAAGAAGTTCTATCGTGATTTGTTCCACGATTATAAAGAGCCTTTATTCTGGATCCACCTGAACATGGATTATCCTTTTAATTTAAAAGGTATCCTATATTTCCCGAAGATCAACACAGAGTATGATTCCTTGGAAGGCCTAATCAAGCTATACAGCAATCAGGTATTTATCGCAGACAATATTAAAGAGGTTATTCCGGAATTCCTTATGTTACTGAAGGGTGTTATTGATTGTCCGGATCTTCCATTGAATGTATCCAGAAGTGCATTGCAAAATGACGGCTTTGTTAAGAAGATCTCCGAATACATCTCCAAGAAGGTAGCCGATAAGCTTGCCGGAATGTATAAAGTAGAAAGAGAAAGTTATGAGAAGTTCTGGGATGACATCAGTCCCTTCGTCAAATTCGGATTCTTAAAGGATGAGAAATTCCGTGAGAAGGTAAAGGATGTAATCATTTTCAAGGATTTAGAGGATAAATATGTAACCTTATCCGAATATGTTGCAGCCAAGAAGGGCACAACGGATGAGACAGCCGAGAAGACTGAGGATAAGGCAGCAGAACCTCATGTTCATGACGAACATTGTGATCATGAGCACGATGAAAACGGTGAATGCAATCATGACCACAGTCATGAAGACGACGAAGAGGTAGTAGATGATGAGAAGAAGGTTACCATCTATTATGTAACCGATATCAAGCAGCAGAGCCAGTATATCAATATGTTCAAGGAAGCCGGCAGTGATGCATTCATTTTGACTCATAACATTGATCAACCCTTCATCACACAACTGGAATATCAGGATCAGACAATCCGCTTCCAGCGAATTGACGCTGACATTACCGAAGGCTTTAAGGATAAGATCAAGAAAAAGGATCAGAAGGTATTAAAGAATAATACCGAGTCCATGACCAGTCTGTTCCGTAAAGTACTTGGTAAGGAGAAGCTGGAGGTTAAGGTAGATAAGTTCAAGAATGAGAAGGTATCTTCCGTTATGACCTTATCTGAGGAAAACCGTAGAATGCAGGATATGATGCGTATGTACAATATGCCCGGTATGGATATGGGTGACTTAGGCGGCGGAGAGACGCTGGTACTCAATGCAAATAATAAGTTGGTACAGTACATCCTAACCAATGAGAATGCAGAGCTTACACCTATGATCTGCGAACAGCTCTATGATCTGGCACTTCTCACTCATAAACCACTGGAGCCGGAAGCAATGACGAAGTTCGTACAAAGAAGCAATGATCTTATGATGCTTCTTGCAAAATAATTAGTATTAATATCGTGTAAATATTCGAGGGAGAGGATGTGAACATTAACATCTTTTCCCTCTTTTTTTGCCTTTTTGCTTCCATATATTTCCGAAGTAAGATTTCGGAGTTATATCTATCACCCATCTTCCCACAAAGGTATGAATACTTATATAAAATTTATATAAATCACGACTTCCCTCTTGATTATACTGCCATAATTATGGTATGCTATTATATAGTAATGAAAACTACATTATGTAGTGACTAAACTTGATGATATGTTTACGGATACAATATAAGTAAATAATAGGGTATTCGTGAGCACTATATAGAACATAGCAGAATTAATTTATATAACAGGAGGAGAAAAAGATGTCATACAGAATTATTGGAGACAGCTGCACGGATTTACCTAAGGAATTAAAGGAGGATCCGCATTTTAAGCTCGTACCCT
>JAGFXQ010000168.1 GCA_017861355.1 Bacillota bacterium | reverse complement strand
TTGGGGCTCATGCGAATCGGATGGCAGAGATTATGGCTCAGGCATTTGTTAATCATGGTTATTCCTTCTATGCGCCGGTATGCACGAATCAATTGTTTCCTATCTTATCAAGGGAAGTAATAGAACAATTAGAGAAGGAATATGGATTCCAATTGCAAGAGAGAATAGACGAAAAATACAGCGCAGTGCGCTTTGTAACCTCCTGGGCAACTACGAAGGAGAATATAGATAGGTTTGTAGATTTTTTGAAGAATATGTAGGAGGATAAAGAATTGTTAACAAGAACCAATCAAAAAAATAAGGATGAATTATCGATTCTGGGATTTGGGTGTATGCGTTTTCCACAGAAGGGTACGGGAATAGATGAAGCCAGATCGATCGCAATGATACGTTCTGCGATTGAACAAGGTGTTAATTATTTTGATACAGCATATTTCTATCACGGCGGTAAGAGTGAATCGCTTCTCGGAGATGCACTATCCGGCGGATATCGCGAGAGAGTGAAGGTAGCTACCAAACTTCCTCCTTTTATGGTTAGTAAGCTAGAGGGAGCAAAGAAAATATTTGACAACCAATGCACTAAGCTGCAGACAAATTATATCGATTATTATCTGCTTCATATGCTGACAGACAAGGCGACACTGGATCGTATGATCAGTATTGGAGTCATGGATTGGCTGGAACAGTTAAAGAAAGAAGGAACCATACATAACATTGGTTTCTCCTTCCACGGTGGAAAAGCTGACTTTGAGCAGATCATCAGCGCTTATCCCTGGGATTTTTGTCAGATTCAATATAATTACCTGGATGAGAACAATCAGGCTACAAAATCAGGATTGCAGCTGGCAGCATCCTTAGGTATTCCGGTTATTGTAATGGAGCCGCTACGTGGCGGAAAGCTGGTGAATAACCTTCCGGATGATGTGGTGAAAGCCTTCAAAAGTTCGGACGCTAAACGTACACCGGCAGAATGGGCGCTTCGTTGGATCTGGAACCATCCGGAGGTTTCAGTGATCTTATCCGGTATGGGTGACGAACAGCAATTAGCTGAAAATATTGCAATTGCATCTAACGCTACAGCGAATTCATTATCGAAGGAAGAGCTGGACGTGTTTGAAAAAGTAAAGAAGATCATGCTGGAACGAACGAAGGTACCTTGCACTGCCTGCGGTTATTGTATGCCCTGCCCTCATGGTGTGAATATTCCCGGTTGCTTTGCGTCATATAATGATAAATATCTTCTGAACACGAAGAATAATCGCTTAAATTATATGCAGACTCAGGGTGTAATGTCCAAGAAGCCTTCCTATGCCTCTCTTTGTACGGAATGTGGCAAATGTGAACTTCATTGCCCCCAGAATATATCAATCCGTAAAGAATTGAAACAAGTGAAGAAGGAGTTAGAGGGTCCTCTATTCAAGCCAGTAGTCGCTGTTGCGCGAAAAATCATGAAAGTAAAGTAATTCTTCTAAACAGAAAATTAACTTGGAATTTCGACAATAAGTGCTATAATTATTATATAGGAAATTAGTCTCGGAAGACTAATTTGAAATATTATAATGATAGGAGAAATACCGTAGGGTATGGTGGCGAATCATGAATAGAAATCGGCTTAAATTTCTTTATATCTTAATTGGTCTGTTTTCTTTGGTAGCTAGTGTTATCTGGACGTATAAAAGCTTCAAGTCCAATACGGCTACTGTAAGTTATCTGGTGGATGCATTAATTATTATTCTGCTTGTGGTGCTTCTACTGAACAAGAATGGTAAGGCAAGGCAAGCTGTCGATCACAGCAATTATTTGGAATGGATTACAGACGGTAACATAGAGAATTGCAGTAAATTAAGTGTAGGCATTAAGTCGTTGGAGGATTTGGTCAGATTAGCGATTGATCTGGATAAACGAGTGATTCATGATTCGAAGCTTGGTAAATACTTTGTTCTGGCAGAGGATATGACGTACATTCACGATCCCGGCCTTGATCACCCCATGATGGATAATAAACAACAGCTCGGAAGAATTCTGATTGAACGGGGACTTCTTCAACCGGAGCAGCTGGAGACAGGATTGTATTATCAAAAGAAGATTGGCTGCAAACTCGGCGAAAGCCTTCTTGCGTTGGGATTTATTGATGAAACTATTCTCTATACCACGCTTGCTGCACAGCAGAAGGTAGCTTATTATGAGCTTGATTCCAAGAAGGAGTATAAGGATACCAGCTGGACTTCAAAATTAAGTATTAATAAAGCCAAAGCATTACAGGCACTGCCACTTGGGTATCGTTCCGACGGAAAGCTTGTGATAGCCTGTGGGGATAATTCAAAAGCAGGGGTAACCGTGGTGTTGAAGGAAATCTTTGGAGAAGAAATCTATATTGTTAATGCCAGACCTACGAAGATATATGAAGTGCTGGATAAGATTGATAGTACAATTAGGGAATACAGTGGCTATGCACAGCTTCTCAAAGAACGCAAGACGGAAGCCTATGAGCGACTGACAGAGCATGAATGGGAACAATTCATCACTTGCTATCATGCAGGTAAGATTGATACCTATCTTTTTATCAAGGCATCCGGCCTGGTAGATCAACTTCAACTAGCACAGGTTCCCAGTAGAGATATTATCATCAGCTGGCTGACCGGTAAAGGTCTTATCAATGGGCAGCTTGCCAACTTGATTAAATCTTTTGAGCGACTTAACAGCAAGCAAAGCAAAACTGACAGGCAATCCAAGGTGATGCCCGGAACGGTAGATTTGCTGGAGGAAGCTCATTATATCACCAAAGACGAAGCAGCCTGGGCAGTAAAGAAAGCAGAACAGGTGGGGTGGCCAATTAATCAGATTCTGATGGAAGATTACATGGTAGCGCCTGATACTTTGGAATATGTGAAAGCAATTCTTGATACCGTCAAAAGTACCATTAGTAAAGCGAAAATCTTTTGAAATGATAACGTAAGTATTTAAATCATAGGTATACGCAGTAATAGGAAGGACAATATACGATCCTCTGCATTCATTTACCGATCATCCAAGGCTAATGTGACCTACAATCGAACATCTAAGTTCGCGATTGTCTCACAGAACGGGAGATTGGTCAATCAGTGCATCACGGAAAATATAATGTCCTTCCTTGTTCTTGCTTATTATTTGGTTTTCTTCATTGTAATTCTGCATTAAGTAAGGTAGAATGAATTGTTATGGAAGTGTGGATCAAACATCAATGCAGAGATAATTGTAATAGTAAAGAAATAGATTGAGGAATTATTATGTTATGTGAAATGATGAAAGCCTGCACCCTATGTCCCAGGGAGTGCGGCGCAGATAGGACAAAGGGACAGAAGGGTTATTGCAAGGTGGGTGACGAATTAGTCGTTGCAAGAGCTACGCTTCATATGTGGGAGGAACCCTGTATCTCCGGTGAGGAAGGCTCCGGTACAGTATTCTTCTCCGGTTGTTCCATCGGCTGTGTATACTGTCAGAACGTGAATATTGCGAGGGGTCTTGCCGGTAAGCAGATCACAGTAGAACGTCTTGCAGAGATAATGCTGGAGCTACAGGCTAAGCATGCAAATAACATTAATCTTGTAACCCCAAGTCACTATGTCCCTCAGATCATCGAGGGTATAAAATTAGCACGTAGCAATGGGTTGAGCGTACCGATGGTATACAATACCGGTTCTTATGAGAAGATAGAAACCCTCCGCCTGCTAGAAGGTTATATCGATATCTATCTGCCGGACCTTAAGTATATGGATCCGGAACCGGCAAGACAATATTCCGGATGTGAGGATTATTTCACTTATGCTAAGGAAGCAATTCATGAGATGGTAAGACAGGTTGGAACAGCTGAATTTGATGAACAGGGAAGAATGATAAGAGGTGTCATCGTTCGTCATCTGTTATTGCCGGGATATCTTTCGGATTCGAAAAACATCATCAAATATTTATATGACACCTATGGTGATACTATTTATATCAGTATCATGAACCAATATACACCATTACCCGGCATGTCAGAATATCCTCAACTGAACCGTAGAATTACAGAGGAGGAGTATGAAGAATTGGTCGATTATGCAATCGAGATAGGTGTGGAAAATGGATTTATTCAAGAAGGCGATACGGCAAGCGAAAGCTTTATACCGGAATTTAATAATGAAGGAGTATAAATTGAATGAAGAATGAAAATAAACCAAGTGGTTTTAAGAAAGAGATAAAAAGCAAATCGGTTGATAGAGCGGATTATAGCAAAGCAAATAAAAGACGTGAGGAACAGGAAGATATTCATAAGTTTGAAGATTTCAACTCATTTGTAAAAGAAACCGGATGGAAGAAGACAAACAGTAAGAGTGGCAAAGTCATCGGGAAGTCGACCGGAGCAAAGATTGGAGCAAAGTATGGTACAAAAACCGGAGTGAGAAGCGGTGTGAAGTCTGAGGCAAGGACCGGAGCGAAAAATGGTGAGAAGGCTGATACATGGACCAGTGCGAGAACCGATTCGAGGACGGGTACTAGAACTGGTGTGAAGACAGATGCTAGGATGGGTATGAGGACTGATGCTAGGACAGATGCAAGGGCAGATAAAAGGACAGATGCTAGGATAGATGATAGGACAGATAATAGGACAAATACCAGGAGTACGAGAACTGGTACGAAGACAGGAGGTTATGAGAGCAGTCGACCAAGTGTAAGGCCAGGTACGAAAGTAAACAATTTTAAGGGTGATCATGCAGATTATCGTGGAGGTAAGAAAACTTTCGGTAGCGAAGGAGACAAAGCGGAGCTGCTTAAAACTTCATCTACACCTCGTAGAGAAGGCTCCTATAACAAGGAAGCACGCACTCAGGATGCGAGGGGTTCGAAGCGAACAACTGAGTATCAGGGAAGAGAGAATAAGGATAACCAAAATCAGGGTAGATATGAGCAGGACAGACCGAAGCAAGGCAGGTACGATCAGAACAATCAGAAGCAAGGCAGATTTGAACAAGATAGACCGAAGCAAGGAAGGTACGAGCAAGACAGACAAGAGACAACGGTAACTACAAGAGGGGCTTGCACATATCAGAGAGAATGTGGAAGCTGCAATATTCAAAATGTAAGTTATTCGAAGCATCTTTCGGACAAGCAGAAAGAAGTGGATACCCTGCTTAAGAAATATTGTAAAGTAGACCCGATCATCGGAATGAAACAGCCGGATCATTATCGTTATAAAGTCCATGCTGTCTTTGATCATGACAGAAAGGGAAATCCGATCTCCGGTGTATATGAAGAAGGAACTCACCGTGTGATCTCAGTGGACAAATGTTTGATTCATAATGAGAAAGCAGATGAAATTATAGCATCAATACGAGGGATGTTAAAATCCTTTAAGATATTAACCTATGATGAAGATACCGGATATGGACTGATTCGTCATGTTCTGATTCGTAGTGGATATCGCAGCGGTGAGATCATGGTTGTACTTGTCTTGGCTTCACCGATTATGCCATCCAAGAATAACTTTGTGAAAGCACTTCGTGCCCAACACCCGGAGATTACCACAATCGTAGTCAATGTAAATGATAAACGGACCAGTATGGTATTAGGTGATAAGGAGCAGGTACTCTATGGCAAGGGCTATATTGAGGATAGCCTGTGTGGTAAGACCTTCCGCATCTCAGCGAAATCCTTCTATCAGGTGAATCCGGTTCAGACCGAGATCCTTTATCAGAAGGCAATCGAGCTCGCTGAACTATCCGGTACAGAGACGGTAATCGATGCTTATTGCGGTATCGGTACAATTGGTCTGATTGCTTCGGATAAAGCGAATAAGGTCATCGGAGTGGAACTTAACAAGGATGCAGTTCGAGACGCAGTGGTAAATGCTAAGCGTAATGAAGCTGATAACATCGAATTCTACAATAATGACGCAGGAGTATTCATGAGCCAGATGGCAGAGAAGGGTGAGAGCGCAGATGTTGTATTCATGGACCCTCCTAGAACAGGAAGCACACCACAATTTATGGACGCTGTTGCTGTTCTCAAGCCCAGTAGAGTGGTTTATGTATCCTGCAATCCGGTGACTCTGGCAAGAGATCTGGAATATATAACAAAGAAGGGATATAAGGTACAGAGAGCAATTCCAGTAGATATGTTCCCTTGGACGGGTCATGTCGAAACTTTGGTGTTGATGTCGAAATAGTGAGACTCTGGAAGTATTGAGAATACTGGGTTTGAGAGATGATACAATATGAAAGTTAATATTTCGACTTAATTTTGCTCCTCGATAGGTGTTTCTGGAAACATATCGAGGGGTATTTTTTTGGCAACATATTAAGTGGGGTTGAGGAGACAGATTAGATAAAGCATAAGTTGAGGAGGCCGTATGGCTGTATATCTTGACAAATGTTCATAGCTTGTAAGATCTATTAACGGATAACCAAGGCTTAAGGTAGCAGTATATTGCCGAGTTTCCACGGATTCAGATGAGCAATTGGTTAGCCTGCAAGCGCAGAGAGAACACTATGATTACATAAAAGCAAATACAGACTGGGAGTAAAAAGTCATCGTGTATGAGGATAAGATGACGATTGATTTAAAATCATGTATCGAGATTGATTTAAGAATTTAAGCATAATATTAACAGAAAAATATCACATGGATAAATTAGAGCATATATTATACCATACTATATTTATAGTGGGGTTGAATATGTATAATAATTCAAAATACACCCAAAATGAAATGTCAATGGGTTACGTACGTGTAATGCACACAGTACCAGATGCGCCTAATGTTGACATATATGCTAATGATAAATTAATTGTAAATAATCTTGCCTATGGTAATTATACAGATTATTTAACTATACCAGAAGGAACTTATAAAATATCGCTTTATGTTGCTGGAACTAAGAATTCTCCTGTATTAGATAATATGTTAACAGTGAATAAAAATTCTATATTAACTGTAGCTGCAGCTGGAACTCTTAGTGATATAGGATTACTGGCTATTACTGATGCTAATGAATTAAGAAAGCCAGGCAAAGCTATGATAAGATTTTTACATCTTTCACCGAATGCCCCTGCAGTAGACATTACATTACCAAATGGAACAGTGATTTTTAGTAACATTTCCTTTAAGCACATAACGTCTTATATTGATGTTGCTCCGATGAACTATACACTGCAAGTTAGAGTAGCAGGAACTTCAAATGTAGTTCTTACAGTACCTAATGTTAATCTTAACCCTGATAAGTTCTATACGGTTTATGCAATAGGTCTTGTAGGAAGAAAACCTGAA
>JAGFXQ010000167.1 GCA_017861355.1 Bacillota bacterium | reverse complement strand
GAAGCGTGCTAACTTGGTAAAGAATCTCAGAAACCGGTTGGGATGTCAGATATATCCCATCTATGCAGCTGAGAGACTGGAGGTTACTAAAGATGCAGGTTAAATTGTATAAACTTATGTTTGATATCAGTGTTTGTTATACGATTGGAGCTTTTCTTCTATTGTGTATCTGGGATACCTCCTTTCGAGGCTTAACTTTTTTTGCACTGCTCTGTTCAGCCATAATTTCAGTTTTGTTGGAAACAAAGCCGAGATGGAAGACAGTTAGTATTCTTATTCTGCCGGCCATTGCGATGCTATTCCTCAGGCCATCCATACCGGAAGCCTCCATTTCGCTCCTGGTGTGGTTATATTGTTCCTATGTGTTAATTAAGGATCGGTTGTTGGTGAACCGGGGTGAACTGATTGATTTATTGAAAAAAATTATGATACTTTTCTTGTTGCTTATTTTATTGATGTTAACAGTATTTCATAATGTCATGGTAGCCTTAGCTGCTGCAAGCCCTTATTTTGTCGCAGCCTTAGTTACTGCTGTTTTTCTCCTACGTCATCTTCGTATCGATCATCATATTGATCAGATCAAAGGGTATCGTAAGCAGCAATTAATCGAACTACTTGCATTTTTAACGATATGTTTGTTATTGACTCTGGTCCGGGCACCACAGAATATTCTGCTCGGAGTAAAACTATTCTATCATCAACTAATTGTCCCGATTTTATCGTTAATTGCAGGTGTGGTTGCGATGCTGATCCGCGGTATCCTCTATTTGTTGGCTTCCTTATACCGATTGTTTACGAACCCGCGGGAGGTTAATTTGAAGGGAGATGAGGCTGGCGCCGATATTTCACAGCTGCTGAATGTCCCGGATGTGACAATCACTGATCTGAGCTGGATGCAGCCCATCGTGTATTCTCTCGGGATCATCGCAGTGGTTCTTCTGCTGTTTTTCCTATTCCGTAAGCTGATGGGAGACAGGCTGAGACAACAGATGCCGTCGGATATCATGGAAAAACGAGAATATTTAGAGGATACGAAGGATAAGAAATCTGCCTCTCGAAGAAGGCGTCCGAAGGATTCCAGAGCTGCGGTCAGATATTATTATTGGAAATGTCTGTTATGGCTGCAGAATAGAGATGTCAATGTTAGACCACAAGATTCAAGTGAAGAAGTATATAATAAATATATACAGATGCATTCGAACGCGACAAAGGTACAACAGGAGCCAGCTATCCATTTTATAGATCTCTACCGGAAAGCCAGATACCAATTGATGGAACCGTTGTCCGAAGAAGATGCACAAAAAGCAAAGAAATTGTATCACACCATGACGGTTGCTCATAGAAAGAAGAATAGTGAATAGACTGTATTAGCTAGCAACAGATAAGGTGGTTGGACAATTGAAGAAGGCGGAAGGCTTGGCAATTGGACTATTGGTTCTTGTATGCTTTTTTATGTTAAATAATCTCCCGATATGGCAGAACGGGGATAGCTTTCTTGCGGTGAGACAGATCGACGTAATTCAGATCAGCAGTACCTGGCTTAATCACACAACAGCTGATGGAAGTGACGAAGCCACACCGGAGACAGTGCTATTTCACAAGAATGGTATAGAAGCATCCTATCCCAGGATTGTTGTAGGAGGTACTCAGGATGAGATCAATCAATGGAATCATTTGATACTTACTGATTTTAATAAGATACTCGAGATTTATTCATTTCAACCGTTTCCCGGACCGACTCCGGCTCCTGTTGAAGTTGTACCAACACTATTAAAGGTAACATATGAAATAAAGAGTAACACGATAGAATGGTTAAGCTTGTTTTATAGTGCAGACTTTAATAGTAGTTATTCGGCTCATCCAAGCAATTTGATTTACACGACGAATTTGGATAAACGGCATAACCAACGACTTGAATTGAACGATATCGTAAAGCTATCGGATGCCTTTGTGAAAGAGTTCCGGACCTGGGAGAGAAAAGCTTCCACGGATGATAACAAGGAGATGGAAACAGCAGCTCAGGAATATATCAATAATATCACAGATCAAGAACTGTTAGAGGGTCTAAAGTCTGCAGATCAGATCGGTTCAGATAATCCGTGGGGAATCTATAGCTATCTTACAAAGGATGGGCTGGGAATCAGTATTGAGGTACCGAATTATGCCGGAGATCATGTTGAGTTCGAGGCTCCCTTTACCAAGCTGACGAACTTCCTGCAACCAAGGTTTCGATAATAGGTAGTAGTAGGAAGGCATCTTCTATGTAATAATCAAAACAATAATTTTGGGTGGGTGGTTGTAAAGATAGAATAAAATTGGGCTTTCATAAATCGGTACGGAGAGAAGTGTACCTGATTTACGAAAGCCCAACTTATTATTCTGATTTATTATTTATCTACAAAACGAGCATTAGCTTTCCAATATTTTCTTTAATTCATCCATGAAGGTGCTGACATCTTTGAATTCCCGATAGACAGAGGCAAAGCGTACATAAGCAACCGGATCCAGATCCTTCAATTTATCCATCAAAATCTCACCGATGACATGGCTGGGAATCTCCTTGTCTTCTCGATTAAAGATGATATTTTCCACTTCGTCAACAAGAGTTGTAATCTGGTCAACGGATATTGGCCTTTTATGGCAGGAGCGAAATACACCGGCTTCTATTTTAGAACGGTCATATGGCTCACGATTATTATCCTTCTTTATGACAACAAGCGGTATTGTTTCCACTTTCTCATAGGTAGTAAACCTTCGTTGACACTCATCACATTGGCGTCGTCTGCGAATAGAATTATTATCATCAGCGGGCCTTGAATCTATAACTCTTGTATTGTCTTTACTACAAAACGGGCACTTCATAGTAACCTCCTCCTAATCTTATATCAATCAATCTTATGTCTTTGGAAGAACATATCGACAGTTCATGATATAACTTGATTATATTTAAGTTTTCCGAAACGGTCAAGGAAATAATTACAAAATACAGTGAATTTTGAGTTAATTCTGGGAAAATACTCAAATACTATCATATTTATACATGATTCGCGGTGTTATATGATTTTAACAAGACATTTTTCAATATCTACATCGACTAGGATAATGTCTATGCCAATCTGTTTGATGCAGTTACGGCTGATCACGTATTCATGATCCCTGCCCAGAATGCCCCAGACCTTGCAGGGACCCGGGACAATAATGTGTGTTATCATACCGGTGCAGACATCAAATTCTACATCACAGACATAACCCAGTCGTAAGCAATCTCTGCAATTAATTACTTCTTTTTCCCGAAGCTCACAAATGCGCATGGTATCACCTATATTATTTCTTGGTTTATTATATGCATCAAATTTCAGAAAGTGGCTTTATTGGAAAAAATAGCAAAGGATGACATTTAATTTATTATATGGTATAATATACCAAACAAAAGAGGAGGTATTAAACATGTTTGAGATAATAGCTGAATTCTTACGAAATGATATTATGATCAACTGGATCGCACCGATTATCGGCACTGTAATTGTTGTTATCGCAATCAAGCTTTTTATGGACCGTTACCAAAGTAAAACGGTTATCAGTATAATTAATGTTGCAAATAATCGGTTTATTGATGCAATCCGACCCTTCTTCATTCAGGAGATCGAGATCAACATGAAGATTGTGAATAATATCAGAAATGCGATCAAGAGAGAATACTGTGCGGACGATAATATGCTTTATACAATGGAACAATTAGAGGAACAGATCATACTCGACATCTCGGAGACGAAATATCTGACAGAAGAGAGAAAAAAGGAATTGATCCATAATGTATACAGCAAATTCGAGGAGCTAAAGAGTGAAGTACCGGAGAATCACCCGGAGGAACAGACTGAGTTAATCAAATCTGAGATCAATAAACTGAAGAGCAGTAATTCCAGACTCTTTATTCTCTTTATCCTAGTGATTATGATGACGATCATCATATTGATTAATTACTTTTATACCTTGGATTTCAGTAATCTGTATCTTCTTATAATAATACTACCTTTGATTATGTTTATTGTAGAGATGATAACGGATAATATGGTTCAAAATAAGAAACATGCAATCAAGAAGGAAGAGCTTAAGTACCAGCCGGACAAGAGTGATGTTAAGCCGGTATCTGGTCAACAGTAGGGATACTGCATATCAAGTTAGTATTAATTAGTGCATAATATTTGGGTGCTTTTATATGATAATTGGATTAAAGTGTCAAAAGCACCGAAGGTGCTTTCCTACTACAGGATGCTGTTATGTAAGTACACCTTCATTTGAAGGCTTGATTACAATTGAAGGCGTACTTGCATAGCAGTATTTTGTAGCAGGAAGAGTGCACAGCAATCTTTGACACTTTATTAATAATATTATTATTGAAAAACATTGGGATTCCAAAATCTGCTTGTCAGATGGGAATCCTTTTGTTATACTTTTTGTATGCAAATGATTCCTTCATTGTGGAGAGACAAGGGAGGAGTATTTATGTTCAGTAAAGTCTATAGCGCAGCAATTCATGGTATCGATGCTTTGATCGTATCTGTGGAGGCTGACGTCAGTGATGGTTTACCTATTTTTGATATGGTGGGTTATCTGGGTTCTGAAGTGAAGGAGGCACGGGAGAGAGTGCGGATCGCACTGAAGAATTCCGGATTTATGCTTCCAGCAAAGCGTATTACGGTGAATCTGTCACCGGCAGATGTGCGCAAGGAAGGAACTGCCTTCGATCTACCTGTTGCAATCGCAATTCTAGTGGCCTTTGGCCATCTTCCCGAAGAGTATCTGAAGGATACTTTGATCGTTGGGGAACTCAGCTTGAACGGTAATGTGAATAAAGTAAACGGTGTTCTGCCAATTGTGTATTCCGCAAGAGAGCAGGGCTTTCTAAGGTGCGTCGTACCAGCGGAAAATGTCGGTGAAGGTGCCGTCGTGAGCGGAATCAAGACGTATGGAGTCGCATCTTTATCAGAGGCAGTGGAGCTGCTTCGTGGGAATGGTAGCAAGCTTCCCGGTGAGGTGGATGTGAAGCAGTTATTTGCTCATAACAATAAGGAAGATCTGGTTGATTTCGGCGAGGTAGCAGGTCAAATAGCAGCAAAACGGGCAATTGAGATCGCAGTATCCGGAATGCATAATATCCTAATGATCGGTCCGCCGGGCTCAGGAAAAACAATGTTAGCAAAAAGGATTCCGACCATCATGCCAGAGCTTTCCTTTGAAGAAAGTATAGAAATCTCTAAAATATACAGTATTGCAGGACTGATGGAGCAAAAGGCTCTGATTTCAAGAAGGCCGTTTCGAAGTCCCCATCATACCATAACCACCACAGCCTTAGTTGGAGGTGGAGGTGTTCCAAAGCCGGGTGAAATCAGTCTGGCACATCACGGTGTTCTTTTTTTGGACGAGCTTCCCGAATTTCAGAAGAATACAATTGAAGTATTGCGACAGCCCTTGGAAGAAAAGTCGGTTACCATAGCACGATTGAATGCTTCTTATAAATATCCGGCAGGCTTTATGTTGGTTGCTGCCATGAATCCCTGCTCGTGTGGCTATTACCCGGATCGGAACCGATGTAACTGCTCTGTGAATCTGGTAAAACGTTATCTCGGCAGGATATCCCAGCCGCTTTTAGACCGGTTTGATATTTTCATTGAAGCCTTACAGATGAACTATAAGGAGCTTCAGCTTCAGGAAAAGCAAGAAAGCTCACAGGAGATACGGGAGAGAGTGGCTGCTGCAAGAAAGCTTCAACTGGAACGTTATCAGGATCAGAATATTTATTTCAATTCCCAATTGACTCCCAGAATGATTAAAAAATATTGCAAGCTGGATGCGAGGGAGCAATCACTGTTAGAGGAAGCATTTATCAAAATGAATCTGAGTGCAAGAGCGTATCACCGGATTCTTAAGGTAGCCCGGACGATTGCTGACCTGGACCAAAGTGAGCGAATTACCACGAAGCATATCAGTGAGGCCATCTGCTATCGCAGTATGGATCAGAAGTATTGGGATAACTAAAGTGAAATAGCAATTTTTACTTTAGTCAAAAAAGTAAATTGGAGGTTGAAGAGGTTGGAACATTCAGAATATGGTTATTGGCTGGATAATTTACCGAATATCGGTATTAAGAAAATAGAACGTTTATTGGATCTGTTTATGACATCGGAGGGGATTTTTCGCGCCACGGAAAAGGAACTTTCGGCACTATGGAAGGACGGGGCTTTCGGAGGGAGTTTCAGCGAGAAGGATCTTGAGACCCTGGCGCAGAACAGGAACCTCGACCAGTTGCATTATAATTATACTAAACTCATACAAAACGGCATATATTTTGTCTCGAGGGAAGATATTGAATATCCAGAGAAATTACTAAATATCTATGGAGCGCCCTATGCGCTTTATGTGAAAGGGAGACTTCCGGAAAAAGGGCAAAAGCTGCTGGCAGTGGTGGGTGCAAGAGAATGCTCGCCTTATGGCAAGGAGATGGCAAAATATCTAGCAGGAGCGGTTGCAAAGGAAGGAATTCCAATCATCAGTGGTTTGGCAAGAGGAATTGATTCCTATGCTCATCAAGGGGCACTCTCCCTGAGCGGAGTAACCTATGGAATTCTGGGCTGTGGAATTGATATCTGCTATCCAAGAGAAAATATCAGTATGTATATGGATATACAGAAGGATGGTGGTATAATCAGTGAATATGCACCGGGTATTGCGCCGATTGCCGGGAATTTTCCGATGCGTAATCGTATCATCAGTGGACTCAGTGATGGCATCCTGATCATCGAAGCAAAAGATAAAAGCGGTTCTCTGATTACAGTGGATTATGGTTTGGAGCAAGGAAAGGAAATCTATGCTTTACCGGGAAGAGCAACCGACCGGCTCAGCGAGGGCTGTAATAACCTGATCCGTATGGGAGCAAAACTGATTACCTCCCCGAAAGATATTCTCGAGGATTTGCTTCCACAATACTCTGATTCTACAGAGGAGGGTAAGCATAGTGTTATAATCCTTAATGAGCCGCAGGACAGGATTTGTTCCTGTTTGAATACCGATCCGAAACATATTGAGGAGATCGGGTATCTGACCAGGCTGCCTATGGATCAACTAATGGAGCAATTATTGGTATTAGAGCTTCGTGGTCTGATTAAACAAACCATGAAAAATTATTATTGTAGGTCACTGTGATAAATTGTAATAATTTTCTTGCAATGTGCAGCATAGAGGTATAGAATAGACGAATTATGAGGAATATTATTGCTATTAAATATACAAATTGGAAATTATTCAGGCCAGGCTCGTAAATCCTGCGGATTTCCGTGCTGTATGGATTA
>JAGFXQ010000432.1 GCA_017861355.1 Bacillota bacterium | reverse complement strand
ATTAAGATCCAATCACTGACTTTTATTTTTTTCATAACGAACCCTCCATCAAGTGATGCAAGTTGTAATTATAAAAATATGTAAAATACTCTTATTATTTTAAGTCTATCTATTATTTTATGCAATAGAAATAACAAAGATAAAAATCATGAATCAAAAAGGCTGCCAGATAGCATAAACTGAGCAGCCTTTCAGATAAAGTACTTAAGTATTTATTTAATTAAATTTCTAATATCGACATGTTTGACTTTCATAAGCACACAACTTAGTTTAAATTATTATTCTCAGCATATATTTTCTTCAAGGCAGCCAAAAAATACTTCGGATCCTGTGCTCCGGATATTGAGTATTTTCCATCAAAGATAAAATGTGGTACGCCGTTAATTCCTAACTTATGCGCTGCGGCTTCATCCTTCAACATTTCAGCTTTGAGTGCGCCACTTGCAAGCTCACGGTTTAATTCAGTTAAGTCCAGTCCTGCGTCACCGGCAATTTGCAGAAGTTTCTCCTGGTCACCGATACACAAACCTTCTTCAAAATATGCTTTAAAATACCTCATGATCAGGTCATGATCTTTGCGATATTTTTTCGCATATTGCATGATCTGGTGTGCGAATGCTGTATCACCAAGCTTCATGTCATCAAAATTGTAGTTTAGCCCAACTTCTCGACCAGCTTTAGCAATATTATCGTTGTTTGCTTTTGCCTCTGCATAGCTGATATGATATTTCTCTGCAATAATTTGATGGATATCCTTGCCTACGGTAGATTTATATTCCATATTAAGCCGGAAGCTTCGGAACACCAGCTCTACCTCATCTTTATGCTCAAATTCTGACAATGCCTTCTCAAACTTTGCATCACCTAAATAACAAAACGGACAGACAAAATCAAACCAAATTTCAACTTTCATAAATTTCTATCCCTTCTTTCATTTATCACTTAAAAGTTCGCCCATACTGGGCGAGCCAACAAGGGGAAACAGCTCTCTTCTGCTGCATCCCCTTGATACAATTATCTATATCTTAAGAAACCTTTTCAATCCATGCAGTAAAAGCAGATAAAAATCCATTCAGAAATTGTTGGGTAGCTTCGCTGCTTAATGCTCCGTTTTCATCAATCAAAGTATGGTATGCGCCTATATATGCTTCGGGCTGTGCAAGGGTTAAGACATTAAGGAATGCCAATACTTGACGCAAATGATGATTTGCACCAAAACCGCCAATTCCTCCCGGGGACTGACTGATCACTGCACCCGGTTTACCATTCCACACATTTGCACCATAAGGACGTGAGGCTATGTCAAGCGCATTTTTTAATGCTGCAGGAATGGAGCGATTGTGTTCCGGCGTAATGAATAATACACCGTCCAATGCCTTTACCTCATTACGGAAGGTTGTATACTCCTTAATATCTTCACCATCGTAATCCTGGTTGTAAAGAGGAAGGCTTCCGATATCAATCATTTTAAACACATAACCTTCCGGAGCATGGTTTTTGACATAATCTGCAATGCTTCCTGAAAAAGAATTCTTTCTTAAACTGCCTGTTATAATTCCAATTGTCTTACTCATAATTAATGTACCTCCATTTAAATAAATTGTTTAAAGTTACTGATTACATACGGTAAATCTTGTACGAATAAACTGCGGATGTTCTATTTCATCCAGTATTGCAACCGCCATAGTCCCACTTGTTACAACGGACTTACCTTCAGCGGATGTAAGCAAGTGATCCTTTCCTATCACAGGAACGGTAGCTTCTCCAGGAACGAATTCAGATGAAGGGGATACGCCCACCCAGTTAACATTTTCAATACTGCGCAGAAATTCCAGCGCTTTATAGGCTTCGATGGGTATAGAGATCCAGGATGCAACATCCGGCAACGTCTTCAGTGTATCTAAGAGCAGCTTATCATTCTCATCCAACAGGCTACCGGCTCCAAGAATGAAGAACAGCCTGGGACTCTCAGTTTCACGGAACATATGGATAAGCTTTGCAGCCAGATCCTGATGTAGATAAGCTGTATTCGGAGCGGTTGCGAATGAATTCACAATGACATCAAAGCCTTCGATTTCTGATTTGGTTAATTCAAATACATCTTTATCAATTACTTTTACGCCTTCCCCAAATAGTGAAATAGCCTTATCCTTATGTCGAACAATCGCTGTTACCTCGTGTCCACGCGATACACTTTCTTTGTATAGTGCTGTTCCGGCCATACCGGTTGCTCCAATAATTGCAATTTTCATAGCATACCTCCTGATGATTTTTATATAAAATCCTTTGTTATGTCAGCCAATGTAATGGATGACAGCTTGTCTTCAGTTGCGGTCTGGATATTGTTATATAAATGCTTTAATGTCCCTTCAATCTTGGCTCCTACGGGGCACTCAAGATTCGTATCGCTGTGAATAGCGAACAAATCACGATGATCTTCTACTGCAAGAAAGACATCAAGTAGTGAAATATCTTCTGCTTTTCTCGCAAGTCCGGTGACGCCAAGCTTGGTGCTCGTCTGGATTAGCTTTGCTTTCTTAAGACGGCTCATCAAGCGTCGAACAAGGACCGG
>JAGFXQ010000166.1 GCA_017861355.1 Bacillota bacterium | reverse complement strand
AAAATGGTAAGTAATTCGTAAGAAAATTGCCACCAAATTGACTTATTAGCTTCCTAAAATAACACTAGGATGTGAAACACTGGCAAAGCTGACTAATATTAGTAAAAGAATTTCTATAGTATAGAAATAATCGGGAGAGAGTATCCTGCCTTTCAAGTTTTCCTACATCCTGTATTTACCTAATATAGGAAAACTTTTAGGGAAGTGATGAGCTTCTCCCGATTTTGTATATCTATAACCTCGCATCAGATCTTTCACAGGACTATCTGAATATCTGATAGGGCTCTGATTGTTTGTTACTGATATGCTGATCTTTTGGCATAGAGGATAGGAATTCATTTTACGGGCAAGGAGAGAACATGAAAAAAAAGAACAAAGGGAAAAGAATGAAATGGATTACCATGGTAGCGGCAGCTGCTGCAAGTTTTGGTATTCTGTGGAATCTGGGAGATAGCAATCTGACACAGGTACAGGCAGCATCACAGAAGGAGACAGTAGATTTAAGAATTATAGGTACTACAGATCTTCATGGACAGCTAAACAGCAAAGATTACGAATTGGGTGTTGATTATAATAACGGAGGTTTGGCTAGACTTTACGACCTAATTATGAAAACAAAGAGTGAGGTTCCGGCAGAAAGTATCATAACCGTAGATGCCGGAGATACACTTTATGATTATACAACAGAGTACATATTTGCCGAGAACCAGGAAGAGATTCAGCCGATCTACAAGGCTATGACAAAGATCGGATATGATGCCATCACACTGGGCAATCATGATTTTGAATATGGCTATGAATATATCCTTAGACAGTTGAATGGCACCGGACTTCGTGATATTACCGTGGTATCCAATGTAACGGATTCAAAAACCGGTGAATATCCTTTCTTAGAGAATATGCTGATCACCAGAACTCTTACAACCTCAGCCGGTAAGAAGGTGGACGTTAAAATCGGAATTATCGGACAGACAATTCCAACTCTGACTGGTAAAACCCACAGCTATACCGGTATCCTTAAGACAGAGGATATGGTTGAGAATGCGAAGATCCAGGCGAAGAAGCTGAAAGAAATGGGAGCGGATGTCATTATCGCTCTATCTCATACCGGAATTGGACCGGAAAATCCGGAGCTCAATTTTAAAAATGTAGCATATGCTCTAACAAAGATCGATGATATCGATGTTGTTGTATGTGGTCATGAGCATAATTTATTTCCTACTACTGACATGACCTCACCATATTTCCAGCTTCCATATGTTGAACGAAAGACCTACCTGATGAACGGTAAGAATGTAATCATGGCTGGAAATCGCGGTAGTGCATTGGGTGTAGTGGATTTAACCTTAACGGTGTACAAAGACAATTTTCAAATCTCCAATCGTAGCTCAGAGATTCGAATGGTAACTGAGAAAAATACCGTTGAAAATAAACAAATCGCAGAATCTTACGGTGCATGGGAAGACAAATTACTGAATTATTCAACTGATGTTATTGCAAAGCTTGGAGACGGACAATCCATTCAGAACTACTTTGGTATGGTCGGCGATAATGCTGCTATTCAGTTGTTGAATGATGCGAAGATTGATTATGCACAGAGATTTGTTCAAACGACAGGTACAAAATATCAGAATTATCCGATTATTGCTGCTTCAAATTATGCTGCATATGGTGCAATTAGTGCAGAGGACTTTGTGAATATTCATGATAAAGTGACAGAGTCCGCATTATCAGCGATCCAGCCCTATAATAATTATGTTTACTTATATACGATTAACGGCAAACAGTTAAAGGAATGGCTGGAATGGTCTGCCAGTGCTTATGAATCGACCGGCACCGGCTCCAAATGGAGCAGTGGGACGATGAATGACCTCATGAAGCAACAGGGTAACAAATCACTTCTTCGTGAAGATTGGCTAAATGATTGGAGCAATTTCTTTATCTTTGATGGCATTGATTACGAGATTGACCCCTTTAATGAACCCCGATATGATTTAAATGGTAACCGAATCAGTATGAGTGAACGTATCACAAGCTTGACCTATAATGGGCAACCGGTGATGAATGACACCATGTTTTTATTAGCAACCAATAAAATCACTCAACCGACTACGGCTAATAAAGGCGTCGAGACACAAGTTGTTTTAAATGGATTTGTAAGAATGCAGGCAATACTTGGAAAGTACATAAAACAAATTGCTGACGACGGCAGTCTACTGCCTCAGCTGGACTATAATTGGAGAGTCAATATACCACAGGATACAAGCTTTATCGTGAAAGTTCCTTATATGGGAGCTGATTTATTCAGGAAGTCGCCTTGGTATAAGAATGATATTAAAGATGTTGATTTTTACAGCTATTTCACTGCTTCCTATCCTGAGAACAGTGGAGATAAGACGGCTCCGCATATTGTCGTCACACCGGTTATCACGAGTGCTACAGCATCTCCTTATAAGGTAAGAGTCCAAGCAACTGACCGCTCTGCACTAAAAGCAGTTCGAGTGATGAAAGGTAATCTGAAAGCCGATAATTTCGCAAATGGTTCCGGTGAAAGATTATCCTGGGATAATACATTTTTGGTTTCAGAGAATGGATCCTATACTATATATTCCGAGGACGAAGAAGGAAATAAATCCACTTATCTGCTTAATATTAATAATTTCAGAGACGATTTACTGTCTTCTCCGACGGTGGATTCCTATACCAACCGAAAGACAAAGATTACCGGCCGTGGTGAACCGAATGCTAAGATTGTGTTTGAAGCTTACACCGGAACCTATGAAAGTAAAATCAGTAAGTCAGGAACCTTCTCCTATTCATTACCGGCGCAGCCCTCCGGAACGATGGTATATGTCTATCTGAAGGATGATGATAAGAATTTGGTGAGTGAGAAAGTAAATGTGTTGGTGAAGCGAACCGGACCGAATATGCCAAGTGTGAATTCCATTATCAATACGAACGGCTATATCTCCGGTGATCTGGACGATGATGATGCATCAATAATTGCTATCATCGGTGATACAGTTTATGTTCCAAAGGATGGTGGTAAAGAACTCTATGAGAAGAATATTGAGATCTATAATCCTAATCTGAAGGTACAAGAGGTTGGCTTCCAGAAGGATTCCCTTGGTTACTTTACTATGCAGGTACCTCCGCAACTGTCAGGCTCTGCAGTAACTTTATATAATCTGGATCACATATCAAGAAATAGCAGGGTGGTTACATCCCAGGTAATCGGTGTTGGACCGAATGCACCGGTGGTATACGAATTAAGCAATATTGAAAATACAATTACCGGATTTGTTCCATCCTCTGAAGAAGAGATATATGATATTGTTATATCCCTAGGAAAAGCCAGCTATACTACGAAGACTGATTCCAAGGGTAAGTTCAGCTATCAGATCATGGACCAGCTTCATGCAGGGGATGTAATAAAAGTCACTGCTACTGTAACAAAGAGCGGATCGGTAAGAAGTAGTTATACGACAGAAGTAATCGTACATGATATAGAGGAGTTCTTAAGGCCGAATTCCAGCACTCTTACCATGAACCGTTTAACAGATAAGTCTTATTTTGTCATTGGTACCTATACTTCTCAGAGTCTGGTCTACGTGGCGGTTAGCTCCGGATCAGGTAAGAGCTTTAAGAGTAATCTTTATACCGTGGAGTCTGACCAGGATGGTAAATTCAGATATCCTCTGGAACAGAATCTTGAGGTTGGTGATGTGGTATACACTATGGTTCGCTTTTCGGATGGTGATATTCTGATTGCCGGGAAACTTGAGGTCATCGCAGGAAGACCGGATATGCCAAGCTTAGTGAAGGAGATTACCAACACTGATAAATCAGTACAGGTGATTGCAAAGAAGGATTCGGAGGTGAATCTGACCATCGGTTCAACGGTATATAGAGCTACAGCCTACGAATTCGATATCGAGAATAACCGATATCTTTATTCTATCGAGATTAACCGCACTGTGTCTGGTACCCAGGTTAAGGCAACCGCCTCCAATTCAGTCGGAGTCAGCGATGTAATGACTTCTATCGTGGCAAAGGTTGCGCCGGATCAACCTCAGGTGAATGAACTGAAAGCCGGGGCTACTAAGATTACCGGTAAGGTGGAGCTACTTGATTACACAGCACCGAAAGCACCGGAAAGTGCAGAGAACAACTCAGATGCGAATGTGAAAGAAGAGACCCCGAAGCGCTTTAAGAATGCACCGGAGAAGGTAGCTCAGACCCAGACCCGTGTATTGACTTTGATTGATAATAAGTATTATGAAGGTTCGATTACCAATTCCGGTAAATTTACCATCAAGATTCCGGCTCAAAAGGCTGGAACAGAGATCCCGGTATGGGCTGCTAACAAGGCAGGAAGAGGACCGATGATTAAGATTATCGTTGTTAAGTAAATTAAACTGGAAACATCAGGAAAATAATGATAAAATGAGGTTGTATTCGATTACGTTGGGTAATCGAATACAACCTTCTTTATGATAAATCAGAATATATTAAGTTTACTTCCTGTTAAAAAAATAAATCGAATTGAATTATTAATAATTAATTTCAATAATTTGGAACTATCTCATGGGACATAACGTCTAATTGGTAGAAGAAAAAAATACCTGTTATAACAGGAGAGGAGGATAGAAATATGAAAAAGAAAAGATTATTTGCTATAGTAGGCTTATTCCTGATTTTTAGTATGGTGATTGCGGCTTGTGCAAAGAAGGAGTCATCTTCCGGTTCGACAGCATATGATATGTCTTCGGAAAACAAAGCGTCTTATGATATGGCTGATACTACAACCGCAGAAGAAGCAATGCCTCCAGCAGCAGAAGAAGCACCAGCCACAGCTAGTGACACAAATGTAAAATATACTTCAACGGCGGGGCTTAGCAATAGCTCTGCGATTACTGTTGAGGATTCTGCAGCACTTCAATCTCAGGATAAGATCATCAGAACATTCTATATGCAGGTGGAGACACAGGAGTTTGATACTTTGATTACAAAGCTGGATTCGGAGATCAATCGCCTGAACGGTTATGTGGAGAACTCTAAGATCAGCGGAAGAAGCTATTATGACAGCGAGGGAGCACGTTTTGCCAATATCACTGCACGAATTCCTAGGGATAAGGTGGATGAATTCGTGAATGCAGTCGGGGAGAGTGCGAATGTCATTGATAAGCAGGAATCCACGGAAAATGTAACACTCCAGTATACCGATATCGAAAGTCGTAAGAAGTCGCTGGAGATTGAGCAGGAGAGATTGTTCGCACTGCTTGAGAAAACGGATTCCTTAGACAGCATTGTAACCTTAGAGAGCCGCTTAAGTGAGATACGGTATGAGCTCCAGAACTATGAGACGACTCTTCGCACTTATGATAATAAGGTGGAATACAGCACGGTGACCTTAGCTGTTCAGGAGGTTAAGAAGCTTACTCCCAGCGTAGAGATTAAGCAATCAGTAGGAACCAGAATGAAGAACGGATTTAGTGGAACCATGTTTAACATCAAGGAAGGCTTACAGAATTTCCTGGTATGGTTTGTGGTAAATCTACCCTACTTACTTATCTGGGGTGTAATTCTATCCGTAATAGTTTTTGTTATAAGAAGAATAATCAAGAAGAAATATGGAGAGAATCAATCCTCTAACCCGCCTTCCCCTCCGACCCCTCCGACGCATGAATAAGAGGGAATTGTAATATAATAATATATCCGACTGCCGTAATACAAAACATGACATGTGTATTACGGCAGATTTTTTGTGTTTATGCCACAAAGCTTATTTTACCGGTCATAGGAGTTTATAAATTGCGTTGATGTTCTCACTTTACATAGTGATGGTGCTTTGATATGATTGTGGTTGAAGTATAGTAATTAGTATTTTATACACATTGATATAGATCATTGCTTTGCAGGAATCAAAATAATCGAGGCGTATGGGAGGTGAGGTTATGGAAAAGGTCGTGTTTCATGTGGATGTGAATTCGGCTTTCTTAAGCTGGGAAGCAGTACATCGACTACAGTTAGGTGAGACGTTGGATCTTCGTGAGATACCTTCCGCGGTTGCCGGTGATAAGAACAAGCGCCATGGAATTATCCTGGCTAAGTCCACTTTGGCGAAACAATACGGTATTCAGACCGGAGAACCTTTGGTCGATGCCTTAAAGAAATGCCCAAATCTGACTCTCGTACCGCCCAGCCATCATCTCTATTCGGAATACTCCAAGGCTTTCACCGATATCTTAAATGACTTTTCGGCCTGCGTCGAGAAATGCTCTATCGATGAAGCATATTGTGATATGACCGGAATGTCAGCTTTATTTGGTCCTCCGGTGCAGGCGGCGCACACGATTAAGGATCGCATTCATAGAGAACTGGGTTTTACCGTGAATGTGGGTATCTCCAATAATAAAATATTAGCAAAGATGGCTTCTGACTTTAGAAAGCCGGATAGGGTCCATACTCTATTTCCGGAGGAGATTCAGACAAAGATGTGGCCACTACCCGTTGGTGAACTATTCTTTGTAGGAAAATCCACAGCTAAGAAGTTGAATACCTTAGGTATCTATACCATAGGAGAACTGGCCCGCACCGATGTCGAGATACTGAAGTCTCATCTCAAAAAGCACGGAGAAGTAATTCACTCCTTTGCCAATGGGATTGATGCCTCAATCATCTCGCAGGAAGAAATGAAGAATAAAGGATATGGAAATTCCACGACTATTTCTTTTGATGTCGAGGAGGAATCTACCGCGAAGATGATTCTGCTATCCCTTGCCGAGACCGTAGCCTCAAGACTCCGTTCGGACGATATGATGGCAAATGTCGTGTCAGTGAGTATCGTGGATTCTGAATTTCGTCATAGCTCCCACCAGTCTACCTTGCTCAGCCCAACACACCGTACGGATGAGATTCATAAGGTGGCCTGTTCCTTATTTGATGAGTTATGGGACGGTTCACCGATTCGGAATCTGGGAATACAGACAAGTAAGGTAGTTGCGAATGATAGTGCGAAACAGATGAATCTGTTCAGCTTTGAGACAGATGAGAAGAGAGAGAAGTTAGACCAGGCAATTGATCAGATCAGAGACCGCTTCGGGACAAAAGCAATCCAGCGAGCCAGCCTGTTTCAAAAACCGGAGCATAATAAGAAAGATCAAGAATAATAGATAACAGCAATCTTAAGATATCTTGTAAGGAGATGTCGATAAGTTATATTCCCTGAATATGGAAATAAATGTAAATATGTATTATAATAAGCGAGACAAGGATGCTATTACATCACACCATACAAAGGGAGGACATAAAATGAAGCCGGCAATATTATGCTTCCTCGCTCTGTTGAGCTTAG
>JAGFXQ010000165.1 GCA_017861355.1 Bacillota bacterium | reverse complement strand
ATCCCTTAGATTCAATCAAATTCTTAATTCTTTCTATCGATTCTTTTCTAGCCTGAGGCTTCATTACAATAATCATAACAATTCAAACTTCCTTTCTATTTATAACCTCATATTATTTTCTCATATATTCTTCGTTTCTATCTAGCGGCACAAGTCATTCATCATAACCGATTACATTCAACTTAACTTTATCTAACCTTGCTGTTAAGATTAAATATGTACCAATAAACTTATAATATAAGTTATCAGAAGTTGATTTTTACTTCTGATAAAAGGTGCGCTATTTGCACCGTACATCTCGATTATAGGAAGTGATTTTTACTTCCTATAATATAAGTTATCAGAAGTTGATTTTTACTTCTGATAAAAGGTGTGATATTTGCACCGTACATCTCGATTATAGGAAGTGATTTTTACTTCCTATAATATGTTATTATAACATATTACATAAAAACAATCATAGCAATTGCTTAACTCGATTAACATACTATTTCTTGAACCCTTTATTCCAGCCTAGAAGGATACTTATGATTCATAAACCACAGTCTATAATCATTATCTAAGATAAATTGTTTTTCATATACTATACTTTTGAATCTCTCTTTTCTAGCTTGAAAGAATAGCTCTGATTCTTATACCTAGTCTATAACAATTATCTAAGATAAAATTGTTTCTATTTACTATGTTTTTGAATCTCCTTTTCCTAGCCAGAAAGGATATTTGTAATTCATATAACCACAGACTATAACATATTTCGGGATGGTGTTATACCTGCTTAGCGAGTTTTATCGTGAAGGTATGCACAACGCCTCGCGTTGCGATGCGTGCCAGCAGCTGCCTGCTTATGCAATAGGCAGTGCTGGTGCGACCGGAGCGATAAAACTCGAAAAGTAGGTGTAATACCGTCCCGAAATATGCCACAACCTAGGTTTTTATGCATTCTAGTATCCTTTCGGGCTTTCTGTTTTGCCATTATACTCTGTATTTTTTACGATGTCAATACTACAATACTTTAAAGCGTTACGGTTCAACGTGTAAAAGAAATAAGTTTGTTGATAATTACATAAAACTATTGTAAAAGTCTAGCTTGTCTAGTAAAATATACTAAGAGGTATCTATGGGTGTCACAGATCAATCCCATCTCGCGCAACTGAATAACTTAGCTAATCTCGCTACTAAGTAAATCACCGGAATTGAATTGTGATGGCAAACATTTTGCTCACTTTCTGCAAAGTGTGATTGACCCTACTACTTACTAAAAGCGTATTGGAGGAAATCATAATGAATGTTTACACTTCGGAAAAGATTCGCAATGTTGTTTTGTTAGGCCACGGTGGCTGTGGCAAGACTACTTTAGTCGAAGCCATAGCGTACACAACAGGAATACTCAAACGTCAGGGAAAAGTGGAAGAGGGAAGTACGATTAGTGATTATGATAAGGAAGAGCAGAAGAGACTCTTCTCGATCAGTACAACAGTAGTGCCTATAGTATTTGAGGATATCAAGATTAACTTTTTGGATACACCGGGATATTTCGATTTCGTTGGTGAAGTAGAAGAAGCTTTACAGGCTGCTGATGCAGCAGTTATTGTTATTTCAGCGAAGGCTGGAGTAGAAGTTGGAACATTGAAAGCATGGGATTATTGTGAGAAGTATCATTTGCCGAGAATTTTCTTTGTAACAGATATGGATGATGACAATGCAAGCTATCGTGAAGTGGTTGAGAAATTAACCGACCTCTATGGTAAGAAAATAGCACCATTTCATACTCCAATTAGAGAAAATGAGAAATTTGTGGGATTTGTTAACGTGGTTAAGATGGCAGGCAGAAGATTTACGACAGCAAGCAACTATGTTGAATGTGAGATCCCTGATTATAGCCAGGAAAATCTTTCGAAGTTCAGAGAAGTATTATTGGATGCAGTAGCAGAGACCAGCGAAGAATTGATGGATAAATACTTTGCAGGTGAAGAGTTTACCCAGGAAGAGATCTCATCAGCACTTCGAAATAATGTAATAGATGGAACTGTAGTTCCCGTTATGATGGGCTCAGGAGTTCATGCACAGGGTACTACAATGTTATTGCAGGCAATTGAAAAGTATTTCCCGGATCCGACCAAGATGAGTGTCAGTGGTAAGAACAATAAGACAGGTGCTTCCTTCGATGCTAATTATGACGAGAAGAAGCCCTTCTCAGCCAGAGTATTTAAGACGATAGCCGATCCCTTTATCGGCAAATTCTCTCTATTCAAGGTATGCTCCGGTGTGTTAAAATCAGATATAGTAGTATTTAATGCAGACAAGGATACAGAAGAGAAGGTCAATCGTATCTATGTTCTCCGCGGTAAAGAACAGATCGAAGTGGATGAGCTTCATGCAGGTGATATTGGTGCTCTCGGTAAATTATCAGAGACCATAACCGGCGACACGTTATCTACGAAAGCCAATCCGATTATCTATGATCGTATTGAGGTTCCTACACCGTATACCTATCAACGTTTTAAGACGAAGAATAAGGGTGATGATGATAAGGTATCGCAAGCACTTCAGAAGTTGATGGATGAGGATCTTACCTTAAAGATGGTGAATGATAAAGAAAACAGACAGACTTTATTATATGGTATCGGTGATCAGCAGCTTGATGTGGTTGTAAATAAATTATTAAACAAGTATAAAGTAGAAATAGAGATAATGAAGCCTAGAGTACCTTTCCGTGAAACTCTTCGCAAGAAGGTACGTGTTCAGGGTAAGCATAAGAAACAATCCGGCGGACATGGACAATATGGTGATGTTCATATGGAATTTGAACCTTCCGGCGATATGGAGACTCCTTATATCTTTGAAGAGAAGATCTTCGGTGGTTCTGTTCCGAGAAACTTCTTCCCGGCTGTTGAAAAAGGAATTGCAGAGTGTGTAGTGAAGGGACCCGTTGCCGGTTATCCCGTTGTTGGCTTAAAAGCCACCTTGGTTGATGGTTCCTACCATCCGGTTGACTCTTCGGAAATGGCTTTCAAGATGGCAACCATTCAGGCATTCAAACAAGGCTTCATGGATGCTTCTCCGGTATTATTAGAGCCAATCGCATCGTTAAAGGTCCTTGTTCCGGACAAGTTTACCGGTGATATTATGGGCGACTTAAATAAACGTCGAGGCAGAGTACTTGGTATGAACCCGGTGAACGGTGGCAAGCAGGAAATTGTTGCGGATATTCCGATCTCTGAACTTTACGGATATTCTACGGATCTTCGCTCAATGACCGGTGGCATCGGAGATTTCACTTACGAATTCTCTCGCTATGAACAGGCTCCTTCCGATGTACAACAGAAGGTAATAGAAGAGAATGCGAAGGAAGAAGAAGCAGAATCAAATTAGTATATAGATAAAAAGATACAAATAACTTGATAATGGAGGCTGACTAGGGTATTGTGTATAAGGGTTTTGTTTAATAGTAAATTTGAGATGATGACCTATTATTCAAAACCCTTTTTTATGATGTTTTATGCGATAGCCACCTAGGAATAATAATTAAAACTCTTACTATAGGACAACGTTTCAACATGATTAAGTACTAGATTTTTGCTGAGGAAAGTATAATAGGGGAATCTGATTTTAGATTTCTCTTTTTATAAAAAAAATAAAAAGGAGAGTTTTTATGGAAAAGTTTTTTAAACTTAAGGCAAATGGCACTAATGTTTCTACAGAAGTCATCGCAGGTATTACCACATTCTTTGCAATGGCTTACATCATCTTTGTTAACCCCAGCATTCTGTCTCAGACAGGTATGCCGGCAGGAGCAGTATTTTTAGCAACAATTTTTGCTTCTGTAGCAGGTACTTTAGTAATGGCACTTGTTGCTAATGTACCCTACGCACAGGCTCCCGGCATGGGTCTCAATGCGTTCTTTACTTATACCGTATGTTTCGGCCTTGGTTTCACCTGGCAGCAAGCATTATTTATGGTATTCGTATGTGGTCTTATTAATATTCTTATTACTGTTACTAAGATCCGTAAGATGATTATCAAAGCAATCCCCGAAAGTTTACAGCATGCAATCGGTGGAGGTATTGGTGTATTCATCGCTTATATCGGTTTGTTGAATGTTGGTATCGTTAATTTTGGTGCAGGCGTTCCTTCACTTTCTTATTTTAACAATCCTGGTATCATTCTTGCATTGATCGGTATTGTTATTATTCTGATTCTGCTTCTTCTCAATGTAAAGGGTGCTATTCTGATTGGTATCTTAGCAACCACAATCATTGGTATTCCTATGGGAGTTGTTAAGCTTGATTTCAGTGCTACTACCGGTTTGGCTGATTCCTTTGATCAGTTAGGAACTACTTTCATGGCAGCATTTGGTGCAGATGGTATGGGCTCTCTGTTTAATGATACCTCTAAGATCCCGATGATTATTATGACTATTTTTGCCTTCAGCTTATCCGATACCTTTGATACCATCGGAACCTTCATCGGAACCGGTAGAAGATCCGGTATCTTTGATGATGCTGATGAGAAAGCTTTGGAAGAGGGTAAAGGATTTAAGTCTAAGATGGATAAGGCTTTATTTGCTGACTCAGTTGCAACCAGTATCGGAGCTATCTTTGGTACCTCCAATACAACTACCTACGTTGAGAGTGCTGCAGGTATCGGCGCTGGCGGACGTACCGGTCTGACAAGCGTTGTTGTAGCATTATTATTCTTAGTAAGTATGATTTTTGCTCCTATCATCGGCATCATTCCTGCACAGGCTACCTCCCCTGCATTAATTGCAGTTGGTATCTTAATGATCTCCTCCTTTAAAGAGATCAAATGGGATGATATTGAAGAAGCAATTCCTGCATTCTTTGCTGCAATCTTCATGGCACTTTGCTATAGCATTTCCTATGGTATTGCAGCCGGCTTTATCTTCTATGTAATCGTTAAATGTGTTAAGGGTAGAGCAAAGGATGTTAGCCCGGTAGTTTGGGTTGCTTCCGCATTATTTGTTGCTAACTTTATTATTGTAGCATTGTTAAAATAATGAGATTGGATCGTTCACAGATTCACAGTCATCATTGTATAACTACATAATTTATCAAAGGTGAAGTGCAAAAGCACTTCACCTTTTTTTGATCGAGGAAGGAGTTTATATCAACTGAGATGAGTCCATAAAACGCTATGATAATAGAAAGTACACATAAAAAACACTATGAGAGAAGTACCTCTCATAGTGTTTTGCTTTATATAATGATTAAGCTAATTTTGATTATTCTGCAGGTGTCTCGTCCTTATCGCCGATGGAGAGAAGGAGATTTAACACGATACCAGCAACTGCTGCAGTTGCAAGAGCCGGGAACTGCATACCGAACATCGGGATCATACCATTTCCTGCAAAGCCAAAGCTTCCGCCAAGACCGATGATTAAGATGATTGCGATGATTGCCAAGTTCTTGGACTTGAACATATCTACCTTACGATCCATCATAATTGTGATACCCTGTGCTGCAATTACACCGAATAAGTAGATGGAAAGACCACCGATTACTGCCTTCGGAATAGAGTATACAAGGTTAATCAGAGGGGTAAAGCAGGAGATAACCATTGTGATACATGCTGCGGCAATTAATACTGGGATGGAGAATACTTTCGAGATCGCCATGGTACTGATATTCTCGCCGTAGTTTGTTCCTGCGGGACCACCGATCATACCGGATACGATATCGCCGATACCATCACCGATCAGATTTAAACCAAGCTTATCTGCGATGTTATATTTTTTCTCACTCTTCATTTTCTTAGCAAGATCATTTACATAGATATCTAATTGGTAAACATGTGCGGTGGATTCCGGAATAGTAGCAATCGCGATTGGCATAATCGCTGCGACTGCAGCCAAGGAAGGCTTCGGAAGAGTGAAATCGGGAAGACTGAATATACTGCTTGATTCAATCGTATTAAAGTTAACAAAAGGTATTCCGGTGATGAGACCGATAATCACTGCAGCCACATAACCTGTCAAAAGGCCAAAAAGAATAGGCAACTGACTCAGCTTGCCCTTCAAGTATACTGAATATGCAATTGTTGAAATAAGGGTGATAATAGCGATAACCCAAGCCATGTTCGAAGCGAGTGCTGTCTGAACTTCATCAACTGTGGGGAATGCAGCTGCGCCACTCATTGCGTTAGCGGCAAGAGATAATCCGATTATCATTGCGATGCTACCAGTAACTGTAGGGGGGAGAATCTTGTCGATGGTTTTTCTACCGGTGCGCTGAATGATGAGGCCGGCAGCAATAGATACAAAACCTGACATTACGATACCAAACTGAGCAACTGAGATTTTGTCGTTCAAGCTATATCCTGCAAATTGTTCTGCTGCCATAATGGAAGCGATAGCGGCGATATAGGAGAAACTGGAACCGTAGTAGAGAGGAATCTTTCTACCGGTAATTAAGATGAAACAGAGAGTAGCAAAACCGCTGGCAAAAATAGTTGTTGATACGTGGAATCCGGTGATTAATGCAACAAGAACGGTTGCAGGGAACATTACAACTATCTGTTGCAATGCAAATAAGAAGAGTTCCACGAACGGGGGTCTTTCATCCGGCAAGTAGCCGATTGGTTGATTCTTTGAAGCCATAATACGTTTACCTCCTGGGATTTTTTTTATTTTGACATACTTTCATCATTTTGTAAAGATGGAATCGTATCAATATTGCAAAAAATTTTAAAAATTTAAAAAAGAATAACCAATAAATAATTATAAAGAGGTTTTGGAATATACAGAATACATGATAATACATATATAATAGTAGAAAAGCTCCGATTTGTGGTATAATATACGAGTATAGGAGAAATACAAACGATAGAAAGCACGCGTCACGAACTTTCTGTTGTAATGAATAAAATTGAATTAAGTTATATAGAACGATTCCTAAAAAAGGAGGAATGATATTATGAGTAGACAGATAAAACTAAGAGAAAAATGGCAGGGGCTCACTGATACCGTCATGCGTTTCCCACTAACTGTTATATTATTGATTGCTGCAACGGTTACGAATGTAATTGCAATCACATCGGAATATGATATATCTTATACCAGATTATTAATTACATTTTTATTGGGAGCAGCATTTTCCGCGGTTCTGCAGTTGATCTATGAAAGATTTATAGAGAATCCTGTCTTCCGCATTGTATTCATGGTAGCAACTGTATTTGCCTCAGCTACTTATTACATGATGATCCATAATTCGGAATGGAGAATCGATGTCACCATTCGTACCATTGTATTATTTTTTATATTATTGATTGCTTTTTTGTGGATACCGACAATCCGCAGCCATATTAGTATCAATGAAAGTTTTATGGCGGCATTTCGAAGCTTTTTTAC
>JAGFXQ010000164.1 GCA_017861355.1 Bacillota bacterium | reverse complement strand
GTCTTATAACCTCCGGTTACATTACATACTTTATAGCCATTCTGACTCAGGATTCGATCTGCCACATAACCACGAAGGCCAACCTGACAGTATTCCACGATTGTTTTATTCTGGTCAAGCTCGGACAGACGGTCACGTAAGCCGTCTACCGGGATATTCAATGCTCCGTCCACATGACCGTTCAGATATTCTTCTTCGCTTCGGACATCCACCAGAATATATTCCTCCGGCTTCAGTGTCTTGATATCGTTCCAGGTTACAATATGACTTCTACCCTCTAGAACATTCTGAGCTACAAAACCAGCCATATTCACCGGATCCTTCGCTGATGAGAACGGCGGTGCATAAGATAATTCGAGTTCAGTCAAATCTTCAACCGTGCCCCCCAGACGGATTACTGTTGCAATGACGTCGATTCTCTTATCAACGCCATCAAAGCCAACACCTTGCGCACCGAGGACAGCTCCTTCTTCATTAAAAATCAGCTTCAATGTCATCGGTACTGCTCCCGGATAATAGGATGCATGGGAAACCGGATGTACAGTAATCGTACGATAAGGGATATTTGCTCTCTGCAAAGTTCTTTCATTTGCACCGGTACTTGCAGCAGTAAGACCGAATACCTTAATAATCGAGGTTCCCTGAGAACCTGCAAAGGAGGTCTCGAGTCCGGCTACATTGTCCGCAGCGATTCTTCCCTGTTTATTGGCAGGACCAGCTAACGGGATGGCAGTCTTCAGCTTTGTGACATAATCTACTACTTCAATCGCATCACCGACTGCATAGATTCCCTCCACCTTGGTCTGCATCTTATCATTAACAAGGATATGGCCTCTAGGTCCAAACTCTATTCCACTGTCTTTTAAGAACGCGGTGTCCGGTGCAACACCGATTGCCAGAATAATCATATCAGCGGTAAGCTTTGTATCACTGTTTAATGTCACATCCACCTGACTTCCGTTCTCTTCGAAGGACTTTACACCATCTCCAAGAATCAGCTTTACACCGTTCTCTACCAGCTCTTTCTCAGGAACAACTACGATATCTTCATCGAAGGGAGCTAATATATGGGGAGCCGCCTCGACTAATACAACATTCAGACCTCTCTCCCTTAAGTTTTCTGCCATCTCAACACCGACGAATCCACCGCCAATTACAATTGCACTTCCGATTCCTTTCTTATCTACATAAGCCTTAATCTTATCCGTATCCGGAATATTACGCAATGTAAAGATCTTATCATTGTTGATCCCTGGAATGTTCGGTCTTAAGGCCTTTGCACCCGGAGAAAGAATTAGATAATCATAGCTTTCGTCGTAGCTGCCTTTCGTCTTACTGTTTACGGTAACTGTCTTACGAGAGGAATCAACTTTAACTACCTCACTGTTATTTCTGACATCAATATTAAATCTTGCTTTCATCGCCGCGGGTGTCTGAACCAGTAGCTTATCTCGTTCTTTAATGCTCTCTCCAATATAATACGGTAGCCCGCAGTTCGCAAAGGAGATATATTCATCTCGTTCGAACATGATAATCTCAGCAGTCTCATCTAATCTTCTAAGTCTGGCTGCGGCGGATGCTCCACCTGCGACGCCACCTACAATTAATACTTTTTTACCCATAATAGGATCCTCCATTCATAAGAGGTGATTACACCTCATTCTAAATTGTAATTATTCAACTTCCTCGTCACACAAAAGCTTTATTAGCATCGCTACTTTTTCATTCTTTACTCTGTAGTATATCTCAAGCCCATTTCGTCGGCCTTCAATGATTCCGGCTGCCTTTAACTTCTGTATATGCTGTGATACCGTGGACTGGGGGGTCCCCAGACATGATTGCATATAAGTCACATTACACTCGCCCTTCTTCAGCAACCCCCGTATAATACATATTCTCACCGGGTGAGCGATTGTCTTAAGCAATTCAGCCGTCTCATTATACTTATCATAATCACTGTTCATCTTACTCCTACTTTCATTGCAAATCATTATATTACTATATTCAAATATTACGATATAGTTATAAAAATGTCAATATATTATTGTTATTAATTAGTCAATCTATGTGATATTGTTACACCAAAATTTTTTCATCCATTTTCTGCTAAGTTGAGCAACATTAGTTGAAATATTATCAATCAAATGATATAATTGTATAAACAAATGACGGTCAGCCTTATGAATGGAGGCGATATATGAAGATTCTTGTAGTAGATGACAGTCAGCTTAACTTAGCGATTGCCAAACGATATTTAGAGATTATTCCCGATATCACACAGATTCTCTTATGCAATGACCCTACCAAGGTAAGAACTATTCTGGATGAAAATGATATCGATATCTTGATTTTAGATATTATCATGCCAGTTATCTCCGGTCTTGAATTATTGGAACAGCTGAGAAGCGAACCGGAATATGACGATATGCCCATCATCATGCTCACCTCCCTTGACGATCTGGAAAGTTATAAGAAATGTTTTGAGCTCGGCGCTTTTGATTATATCAACAAGCCGATTAATGTCATAGAATTAAATGCACGACTGAAGGTAGCAATTGAATCCAAGAACAGTTCGAATAACCTGAAGTCCTTAATCGAAGTAACGAAGAAACAGAATGAGGAACTGAAGGAAATCAATGCAAAGCTTACGGAGGCTAAGTTCAGTCTGGTTCAATCAGAGAAAATGGCTGCCATTGGTCAATTAGCTGCAGGTATTGCTCATGAGATCAATAATCCCATGGGTTTTGTAAAAAGCAATTTTGATATCCTTCATAAATATATGAATCGATTAATAGAATTTCTCACTTTTGTACATGATAAAATAAATGATAAGGAATTCGCCGATAATACAGAACTTTGTCAATGCGCCGCCTTGGTAGGCTCGAAATATCTGGCATTAAAGATTGATTTAATTCTCAATGAATTGGACGGGATATTCACTGATACCTCCAGCGGGATTGACCGTGTAACCGATATTGTCCAATCCTTACGAGTTTTCGCCCGTTCTTCCAAGGATGACGAGAAAGAGAATAATGTATTATTGGATCTGATTCATCAGGTTACTCTGATCACCAGAAACGAAGTCAAGTATGTTGCCCAGGTCGAGATTGAGGTACCGGATGATATCGTTCTCTATTGCAATCGAATTCAACTGGGACAGGTATTTGTTAATATTATTATTAACGCTGCTCAGGCAATCCGCTCTCAGAAGAGGTCGGACATTGGTTTAATTAAAATCATTGCACGAAAGGAAGGTCAGAATATTATTATCTGGTTTATCGATGACGGACCCGGTATTCCTGAAGAAAATATTCTTAAGATATTCGAACCCTTCTTTACAACCAAAGAGATTGGACAAGGAACCGGTCTCGGTTTAAGTGTATCTTATGATATTATCGTCAATAAGCATAACGGTTCCTTTGATGTAAAAAGTGAACCCGGCAAAGGAGCAACTTTCATCGTTACACTTCCTATCGTTACTACCATGTAACCCTATTTCCGGCCCACAAGGAAGACGAGGTGATTTTATGTATGAAAACTATTCTGTTCTTTTTGTAGATGATGAGATTAATATCTTGAGTTCCTTAAGGCGTGGTTTACTTGAGGAAGAATATAATTGTCATTTTGCTGAAAGTGCTATGAGAGCAATCGATATTCTGGAGCAAAAAACCATTCATGTGATTATCACAGATATGCGAATGCCGGAAATGAACGGTTTGGAGCTGCTTAAGCATGTGGAAGCGAATTATCCTTCCGTTATCAAGCTGGTACTCTCCGGATACACTCAGCTAACCCAGGTTTTAGCTACCATTAATCAGGTTGATATTTTTAACTTTGTTACAAAGCCATGGTCCTTGGAAGAATTAATCGTAATTATCCAAAAAGCGTTGGATCATTATATCCTTCAGGAAGAAAATGCAAAATACAAAGCCTTATTGGAGACCAAGAACCAATCCTATCAGAATATATTGAAGAGAATCGATGAAGTTGTTGATCATGCCAAAAAAAGCACCGAGATGCTTCGAGCCATCAGTAATGAGATGCTTAAATTCGGTAAGGATTTTACACCTTTGGATCGAACCATCTATCACAGCATATTCTCTAAGCAATACGAAATATATAATACCTTAAGTAAAGCGGTAACCTTGGATCGCAAGGCATATGGTAGTTCGCAGCTGCAACTTCAGTTAACCGAATTTATTCAAAAGCAGTTTCCGAATGCCATTATCGATAACCGTCTTGTGTCTGAAAGTACAGTTATGGTTAATCTGCAAATGTTGGATGCTATTATATCCTCTATAATAATACTCTTTCAAGAAGAATTTACTCAGAATGGACTTTATGTGAACTTTGGATCTACCAGCAAGTTTTCCATCTCAATTATTTCCAAGAATGTGGCTGTTGAATCCACAAAAAGGAATAATGGTATGACAGTCTTTGACGCTAAAATAGCATATATTCAAAACATCGTAACTAAGATCTATGATTTATGCTTTATTACACTCCAGATACTCAGCAAGGGCGACAATCTTGTATTCGGTTTTTCATTCGAAGAACAATAATTCACAAAATGAAAGGATGATGGGGTATGAAGAAAATTTTAATCGTTGATGATGAGGTACAGATTCTAAAAGCTTTATCCAGAATGTTTTTAGAAACGGACTATGAAATTTACACCGCGGAGAATGGTGCAGAGGCTTTAAAGCTGATAGAAACCACCGAGATTGATATGGTAATCAGTGATATGCGTATGCCAATTCTTGATGGATATAAGCTTTTAAGTATCTTGAAGGAAAAACACCCCAAGATTATCCGGATCATTCTTAGCGGCTATGCAGAGGAGAAGCCTATGTTCCGTGCCCTGCTGCATAATGTAGCTAAACTATATGTATTCAAGCCATGGAATAACAACGAACTGCTTGAAAACGTCAATAAGCTTTTCGCAGACGATGTAGTGATGAACTCCGAAGATTTAATCCATTCAGTTCAAAATATAGGGTGTACTTC
This sequence comes from Bacillota bacterium, assembly GCA_017861355.1. Taxonomy (GTDB): domain Bacteria; phylum Bacillota; class Clostridia; order Lachnospirales; family Lachnospiraceae; genus Mobilitalea. The sequence continues at coordinate 2,400 of JAGFXQ010000164.1, read as the reverse complement.
ATCAATGCCTCAAAATTGTGAGAAAATGATCGCGTTGATTGAAGATGAGAATCTAGATGGTTTGGGTGATGCCTTGGAAAATGACAATGAGCTCTCCTCTATTCTCCTTCAAGTTGCTAAATCAGCAGTTTACGGCGTAATGCCGAATAATGCTAAGCAGGCATCGATTTATATCGGCTTGCATAATATGAAAACCTTTGTCCATTGGGCTTGTGCCATCATCAATACGAGACACAACGATGATGTTGAGTCTACCCCTGAGATATTATGGCAGCATGCCTATCTCACCAATCGCATTTTCCTATTTCTTTATGAGACCTTTTTCCATAAGCAGCCTCCGGAAGCAGCGATGTTCGCAGGTTTGATGCATAACATAGGCCTTATTGTAGCAACAAAGAGCTTACAGGATAAGGGATTACTGAGAAATGAATCTCTAACGGTGGATGATTATGCGAAGCTGGATCTTGAAGAATATGAGTTCAATCATCAGGAAATCGGTGGTTATCTACTTGATTTATGGGATCTTCCTTTCCCGATGTATGAAGTAGCATTATATCATCACAGACCGACAAGCTCCTGCATCGTTCATAATGAGCTGGTCGACTGCGTAAACATTGCACAGTATTATGCTTGGGTCTGTATGGGTGCAACCGTAGCGGATCCGGTTTCGGATGAAGTATTTAAACAACTCGATATTCGCATTGAGGATTTTGAGAAACGGCTAAACCGCTATCTGAAGTGCGATCACAGTATTGAGCGGACAAAGCTTACTGTATAGTGATATGTAAAATCAAATCCTAGGTGTTTTAGAAACACTTGTAAAAAGAAGGCGATCTCCCGATTGGGATATGGCCTTCTTTTTGATTCAACAATCTGTCTTTAATTTTATAATTTATTTGGTCAAACGCTCTAATTCCATGAGGTATTCCATCGCAGCATGATTCGTACACTGGCACATTTCACTTGAGGGTCTTAAGCTGGAGCATACCTTAGGGCGTTCAGGCGATTCGAAGATCTTACACAAATTATCCTCTGAGAGCTGTATACAGCGAACTCCTGCCGGCTTTCCCTGCGGCATACCGGGAATAGCTGAAGATATGGAGGGAGCGATACAACAAGCACCACAGCCTAACCTGCATTCTATAGTATCATCTATTTGACTGCTCATCTTATAAGGAAAGTGTTCTCTCCTGCTCCAGTGCCGCCTGAGCAAGAAGATTCAGATAGTTCCATGGTCTGTCAAAATGAGGCTGGAAGAAGAAATCAACATAAGCAAGATCTTCAATTGACATCTTATTCTGAATTGCTAATGACAATGTATTTGCTGACTGAGTTACATCGTACTTAGACATTACCTGTCCTCCAACGATGCGATTGGTTTCTACTTCATACACCAGCTGCATAATAATCTCTTCATTTGTTGGCATGAATTCAGGACGATAATTATCCTTCACCAGAACCGATCGTACCTTTAAGCCAAATACTTCTGCACTTCCTGCAGTAACTCCGGTTGAACCGATATTATAACCAAAGAGATGAAGTCCTGAGGTGGACTGGGTTCCACGATATTTTACCTTTGGTCCATTGATGTTCTTACCAATCAGCATACCCATTCTGACTGCATTTGTAGCCAACGGAATATATGCCAGACCGCCATTCGGATTATAATGTACTGCACAGCTGTCTCCTGCCGCATAGATATCCGGATTACTGCTTCTCATATATTCATCAACCAGAATCGCTCCATTCGGAAGCATGTCAACCTTACCCTTCAGAAGCTCATTATTCGGACGGAAGCCTACGCATAAGATTACCAGATCCGCCTGATATTCTCCCTTTGCCGTCACTACTGCCTTCACTTCACCCTGCTCATTCGCGACAAAACGCTCTACCGCTTGATTCAAAGCTAAAGCAATACCGCGGTTCGTAAGATCCTGCTCCAGAATATCGGTAAATTCTTTGTCGAGATATTTATTCAGAATACGGTCAAGACCATCAATTAAGGTTACTTCTTTTCCGGATTCATGGAAAGCTTCTACTAATTCAATACCGATATAGCCGCCACCAACGATAACAACTTTCTTCGCATCCTTCACTTTGTCTATAATAACATTAGCCTGCTCATAATTCTTACATAACAGAATATTTTTACTGTCAATTCCCGGAATTGGCGGGATAATCGGCCAGGAACCTGTGGTATTAACCAATTTATCATAAGCAGCCTCCACCACTTCTCCGGTAGTCAGATTCTCTGCTACTACCTTCTTCGCTTCGGTATCAATCAGCTTAACATTATGTCTAATCTTAATGGTTGCTCCCAACTTGTCAAGTTCCTCCGGGCTGGAATAAAATAAGCCAGCTGCATCCTTCACTACACCTCCGACATATAAAGCAATTCCG
>JAGFXQ010000027.1 GCA_017861355.1 Bacillota bacterium | reverse complement strand
CTGAGGATAACTGCGTCCGATCTGGAACATGGACTCAACTTCAGGAGTAAGGCAATCGGATTGAACCCCTTTTCTCCGGAGGGAGCACCGGTTAGCCTATCCGTTCAAGGGAGTAAAATCGACTGGGATCAAAGAAACGGTACCGCTACTCCGGTACCATCAAGGAAGTGGATATCGGAAGAGATAGAAGATATAAAATTGATTCCGTATGGGTGTACCAATCTAAGAATGACGGAGATGCCAATCATTTAAAAATTTGAACCAAGGGCATTCGGTAAGAGATCCAAATATCGGGAAATCCACGCAGTGTGTTTCTTACGGTTGGAGTAAAGCTTGTCTCCTACTATTTGAGAAAAGCAAGATTGTTTATATTAATAGCAGGATTACGTATATACAGATCAGTATTATATACCAATAATAAAATTATGATGAGGATATATAATCTATACAGGTATCTGGTGTACAGAAGATACTTGGTTGCAAGCAGATGATTTTAGTGTTATGAAGAACTAACAGCAGGAAGACTTACAGAGAGGCTTTTGCAAAACAGCTGAAAGAATCAAGCTAAAGAGCAAAGGCCTCTTTCAATGAACCAATATTCAACTTATAATGTGGGCACAATGAGAGAACAGTTTATCAAATATACGAAATCCTTAAGTTATATTAACCTAAGTAATATAAAGGTAAGAATAAAAGTGATACGTTTACCCTTATTCCTATTAATAATAACTACCTGTATTACAATAATGTCAATCTCAATGAGATCAACCGCTAATGAAAAAAGCAATTCCAATATCAAAGCGAGTATCAAAGCAAGCTATTATGATAGCATCATGCAATCGATTCATGAGGTAGCTCAAGCTGCAATGGAAGAATCCACCGGAACAGGAGAGATAGCGGAGAAGGTAACCAGTGTCACAGACAAATCTATTCAAATGGGGCAAAAGATGATCACATCTCTTAAGAGTTCATCTAATTTACAAAAAGAAATTGCTAATTTTATAATATAATTTGAGGAATAAATTATTCCGGTAACACGATGGCGAATTGGTAATAGGCTTGAATAAAGCACGCTTTTAGTGTATAATTGTGGCCATAATAGTATCGTTAGGAGTTGATGATTTGGCACATACACATTATTATATAGAGAATCCAAAAGGTCAGGTATTATCTTTAAATCCAGAGTTATTATATACCGGCTTAGTAGCGGATGATCCGAATTGGTTTAATGTCAGGCATCTTCATGACACTTGCGAGCTGCTATATGTCGCCGGAGGGGAAGGACAAATCACAATTGGGGAGACTACATACCCGATTAGAACAGGACATCTGATTATAATCAATCCCTATGTATTCCATGAAGAAAGAACGGCGAAGGAGAATCCACTGCAATTGATCTTTCTTTCAATGAAGAATTTCTCGTTACCGGGTTTGAAGATTAATCAACTCATTGATGACAAGACTTGCCCGGTAATTGATTGCGGTAAATATAAACATCAGATAGATACTTATTTTCGAATGCTGTTAACAGAATCCTCAAGTCAGATACAATATTATCAACAGATTACAAAGAGCCTTCTGATCGCTATCATTGTAATGACCCTGCGGATGCTGAGCATCGGTGGCAATGGCCAAGAAGAGATGTCAGTGAACTGCCAGAAGGTCAGAGATTACCTGGATAAGAATTATACGGAAGCAATAACGTTAGAATCTTTATCGGAGATGGTATACGTCAGCAAGTGCTACTTGTCACATATGTTCAAGGAGCAGACAGGGGTATCACCGATAAAATATTTAACACAAAAGAGAATTGAAAGTGCATGTGGACTACTAAGAGATACAGACATGTCGGTTAAAGAGATTAGCCGGACCGTGGGTTATGAGAATCCTTTATACTTTAGCCAGGTATTTAAAAACGTGATAAACGTATCACCTCTGGATTACCGCAATAATCATAGAAAGCTTAATGCGAATTCGGGTTCAATGAATAATCCGTAACTGTCAAATTGCGATGTCAGTCAGAACGGACTTGAATACTATCGATATATAATAATTTGCACTAAGATTATAGAATAACAAAAAAACATATATAAACCAATGGTCAATGAAGGGAACTTCATGAAACCATTGGTTTTTGCTGTTTCTGAGGATTTATGATTACATAGAGAAATATAGGACAATCATAAAAAATAGAAAAAGACAACAAAACAAAAAAGTATATATAGACAGCATGATCGCTTATGTACAATTTGAATAGATTAAGTGATAATTGACGCATGGAACTTGGTTAACATGCATAGGAAAGTAGGAATTGTCTAACATGGAAGAAAGTTCAGTTAATCAGAGATAATGGAAGAGCTGAATTAAAGTTCCAATGAAAGTTAATTACAATGATATAACTTAAAAGATTATTTGAGGAAAGGATTATGACAATGATTACATATCCAAAGATTGGTATTAGACCGATCATTGACGGACGACGCCTTGGCATCAGAGAAAGCCTGGAAGACAAAACCATGGCAATGGCGAAAGCAGCGAAACGATTAATTGAAGATAACGTTACTTATCCGGATGGGACTCCGGCAATGTGTATTATATCCGATTGTACCATAGGGGGAGGAGAAGAGGCAGCACGCTGTGCAGATCAATTCTCAAGAGAAAATGTATGTGCAACCCTAAGTGTTACTCCTTGCTGGTGTTACGGAAGCGAGACCATGGATCTTAATCCTAGAACAATAAAAGCAGTATGGGGCTTCAATGGGACAGAGCGACCCGGCGCAGTATACCTCGCAGCAGTCATGGCGGCACATAATCAAAGAGGATTGCCCGCTTTCTCTATCTATGGACATGATGTACAGGATCTGACGGATAACAGCATACCGAAGGACGTAAGTGAAAAGATCATCCGTTTTGCGAAGTCAGCGATTGCTGTAGGCTTGATGGAGAACCGTGCTTATGTCGGCATTGGTTCCGTATCGATGGGAATTGCAGGATCGAATGTTGATGCCCAGTTTTTGCAGGATTATCTGGGGATAAGAGCAGAATGGGTTGATATGACCGAGGTTCTGCGAAGAATCAAGTATGAGATCTTTGATCAGGACGAATATGAGAAGGCATTGGCATGGGTTAAGGCAAATTGCAAAGAGGGCTTTGATAAGAACCCCGACAGCATAAAGCATACCAAAGAAGAAAAGGATAAAGAATGGGAACAATCCGTAAAGCTTACCTTAATCTGTAGAGATATCATGCAAGGTAATCCGAAACTGGATGAAATGGGATGGAAAGAAGAAGCACTTGGTCGTAATGGTATCATGGGAGGCTTTCAGGGACAGAGAATGTGGTCGGATTGGTGTCCGAACGGCGATTTTACCGAGGCAATGCTAAATACCAGCTTTGATTGGAACGGTAAAAAACAGCCAACTATCTTTGCCACTGAAAATGATCATCTGAATGCAGTATCAATGTTGTTTGGACATCTGATGAGTGGTACTTCCAGTATATTTGCTGATGTCAGAACTTACTGGAGCCCCGAGGCAGTTGAGAGAGTTTCCGGTTGGAAACCAGAAGGAAAAGCAAGGAATGGATTTATTCATCTGATTAATTCCGGAGCGGCTGCATTAGATGCAACCGGTGCTTCGAAGCAATCGGGATCATCTGTAATGAAGAAATGGTGGGACATGGCAGAAGAGGATATCGAGGGGTGTCTGAGTGAAACGAACTGGTGCCCGGCAGATTTGACCTATTTCCGTGGTGGCGGTTTTTCCTCACACTTTAAGACCGGAGCTGAAATGCCTGTAACCTTAGTGAGAGTAAACCTTGTTAAGGGCATTGGTCCAGTGCTTCAATTAGCTGAAGGTCATACAGTGGTATTGCCGGAGAAGGTTCACCGTATCATTGATGAGAGAACAGATCCGACTTGGCCAACCACATGGTTTGCTCCGGAGTTGACTGGAGAAGGAGCTTTCCAGGATGTATATTCCGTTATGGCTAACTGGGGATCAAATCATGGAGCATTTGTATATGGACACATCGGAAAAGATTTGATTACTTTAGCTTCCATGTTAAGAATTCCGGTATCCCTGCACAATGTTAAGGGTAAGGATATCTTCAGACCTCATGCCTGGAGCGCATTTGCAACCGGCTGTTTGGAATATGCAGATCAGAAAGCCTGTGAGACCTATGGACCAAGATGTCGATAATTCAAATAAGGAGATGGTGCGTTGCTTAGCCTAAAAAACGACATTATTGAAGTACAATTTGATTCAGAAAGCGGTGCAATACGCAGGATTATGGATTGCCATGAGGGAAAGATACTTCTTGATAATTCGCTGAACGAGGTGTTTCGTCTCGAATATGATGAAGAACAGTATGAAAATACCTTTTCTGACTTTCGTTATTGTACCAAGGAAGATGGATTGGAATTAAGATGGAACATCGATGCCTCGGTAGAGTTAGTAGCAAACTGGAGCCTTAGTGAGAAGCAGATCTCTACAGAATCTTACATTGTTAACAGTGCCCGTCAGAAAATATGCAGTGTGGAGTATCCCTTGCTTGACGGAATTGTTGATCTAAGTGAGATCTACGGTAAAGATAAGTCTTTATATAAGAATCAGGTAGCCCATTCTTATGCTACAGGATTGATGATTGAGGATCCACTGGTCCATTTCGAGGAGGGAGAAGGCTTTCGGTATATGCCTTATCCAGAGAGCTTTTCCGGTGCATCCATGCAATTCTTTACTTATTATTGTGAAGCAACCGTAGGACTTTACTTCGCAGCTTTGGATGGGCAAGCTCATCAGAAGTGGCTTAACTTCTATAAATATCAGGGCAAATTAAGAGCAAGTCAAATCTATGGCTATGAGGTTATCGGGGCAGAGAAAGGAGTTGCCGCACCATGGAAATTCGTGATTACTATAACTAGTGGCGATGGATGGTATGAAGCAGCTGATTTATATAAACAGTGGGCATTACTACAATCATGGTGTTCAGGTGGGAAGCTGCAAGACCGACCGGAGAACCAAAGAGCCGGATGGCTTTTAGAGCAAACAGGAGCCTGTACCTTCGGTATCAATGCCTGTCATGATCGTTCCCTATGGCTCGAGCGTTATGCAGAATACATAAAGACCCCGATTTTTCATGTACTGGGTCCTGATTGGAGTAGGGTTGAGCAAAACTATTATAACTCAATTCCCGGAGGCTACCATGATTGGTTCCCGACTAGATTTCATTCGGAAAATATTAAAATGATTCGTCGTAATGGTGATAGATTTGCTCCCTTTGAGTTTGATTTTCTTGTGGCGATTGACAAGGATGAAAGTGATGCTATCTGCAGCAGTCTACAAAAATGGCCGCAAAAACCGAAATCGAAGGATGAGTATAAATTCACTATGCTGTGCCCGATATGTGAATATACAAAGGATCTTCATGTGAAAAGAGATACACAGTTATTAAAAGAGAGCAACTGTGATTCTATATATTATGATATTTCTGCTAATAATATTATGAAAACTTGTATGAGTGATGAGCATGGTCATCCAGTAGGCGCAGGTAGAGAAATGACCCAGGCATATCGTGAAATCTATATCAAAACAAAAACAATATTAACCAAGGAAAAAGGAAATTATGTTCCCCTTGGAACGGAAATGATGAATGAAGTCTTCATTGACTGTCTGGATTATTATCAAGCACGTGCGAATGCCCAGCCTTGTTCCTTTTTAGAAACGGGAATATTCAGAAATATAATTAAGCAAGGAAAAGCTAAGCTAATACCAATGTTTCAATATGTATATAGCGGTTATGCGCCTTTGCGAATGGATGGATGGGGTAAAATAACAAAGGAAGGAGGAGATCTGATCTATCATACCATTGCGAAAACCTATCTCTGGGGTGGTCTATTTGAAATTAATAGTGAGTACAGCGAGATGGAGGTAATCGGTGATAGTGTAAACAGTTCCGAGGAACACTATTGTCAATTCAAACATGTTGGCTTTCAATTTGATGAAACAATTGCGAAATACTTAGCTAAATTCGCCTCGCTCCGAACCGGAAGATACAATAAATATCTAGCTTACGGTGAAATGAAGCGTCCCCCCAGACTAGAATCAGCACAAGTATGGCGTTCTTATTATCATTACAATTCATCAAAGCACAGCCTGGAATATGATGATAGAGGTACTATTCTGTTGGAAAGCGTAATTTCTGCCAACTATAGGTTAGCAGACCGTGAGTTGATGCTTCTTGCAAATACTACGGAGTTTATACAGGGAGTGATATGGAGAGAAGATAGTCTGAAAGAGGAGAGCTTCTATGATGTATGTGTCAGTTACATCACGGAAGCCAGTATCTCACAGAAAATGACTGGGAAAGAGATTAAAGGTATAAAACTATTGCCATTACAGATAATGGTGATCGAAACTGATATTATGTAAAGGGAGGATATTTTATGAAACTAAAAAGAATGGTTGCTTTAATACTAACAGGTATTATGTTAGTCATGACATTAACTGCTTGTAGTTCTGAGAAAAAAGAACCGGCAACAACAGATAGGACGACAGATACTAATAATGAGGTTACAGAGCCTGCAGCAGATACCGAGGGCGATACAGCTTCAGAAGCACCGGTGAAGGTTGTAGTCTGGAACCAGATTTTTGAAGATTGGAATCAGGAATTCTTTACACAAAAGGCAGAAGAGTATAATGCACTTGGAAGAGGTTATGAAGTTGAGCAGACCTTTATTGCCGGAGATGCATGGACAGAAAGAATGGCAGGCGCTCAGGCCTCCGGTAGTGCGCCTGATACATACGTTCTTTCCTATAACGGTTTAGTATCTGCTGCCCGAGATGGATTAATTATGCCATTAAATGATTTGCTTCCTGCAGAAGCTTTTGATGATTTACATGATAATGTGAAAGAAATGGTTAGCTTGGACGGAAAATATTATGCTTATCCTCAGCTCGTTGAGCCTTCTACCGTTCTTTACTATAGAACAGATCTCTTTGAAGCTGCCGGGATTACCGAAGCACCGAAGACCTGGGATCAGTTAATTGAAGATGCGAAGAAATTAACTACAAACGACGTGTTCGGACTCAGTGTTCCTGATTTCCCTTCCATGGGATGGTGTACTTGGGGCTTACAGGTTGCAACCTCAGGACATTTAGCTATTAATGATAATTGGGATGCTCCGACGATTGATCAGGGATATATTGATTTAGCTAACTTCTATAAGAGATGTTATGACGAAGGTGTTGTACCGGAAGTTGCTCTTTCTCCCTATGCAAATATGAAGGATTTTGGAGAAGGAAGCGTTGCTATGAAGTTCTGTGGTTCTTGGGGTATTGCACAGATCATCAACGAATATCCGGAACTTGCTGATAAGTTTGCAGTTGTAGCACCGCCTACAAAGGACGGCAACCAGGATACTACATTGGCAACCAACGGTGGATGGACTTACGTTATCGATGCAAAATCGAAGGTAGCGGAAGGTGCAGCAGATTATATCAGCTGGCTATTGGCTGAGGATGTAAAAACCAGTGCTGAGTTCTTCGAGCTGGCAAAATATGCAAAAGCTGCTCCTCGTAAGAGTGTATCCGAGTACCTGAATGCAAACGCTGGTGAAAGTAAGTGGGCAGAAGTTGTAAGTTATGTTTCTTCTCATGCGATTGCAGAGCCCATTTATCCTTGGGATATCTCCTCATCCATTGCTCTGATGATTGAAAATACTTCACTTGGTATGATGAGCGCAGAGGATGCTGCAGCACAGACTACAACAACCATCCAGGATGTAATTAATAATCAACAGCTTGCAGGAAAGAACCCTAGACAGTAAACTTCCGCAGTGAGCATTGATTTAAGTGAATAATCTGGAGTTAGCCGTTTTAGATGAGAATATGGAAACGGCTAATTCTTGATTAACCGAGTCTCATAGCAGGAGGAGATAATATTTTGAAACGTGAGAAGGTTCAAAAAAATAGAGTCACAAACCTAGATAAAAGAGATATGAAGGTAGCATATTTCATGTTGATTCCGGCAGTGATTATGCTTACGATTTTCGTCATTATACCACTGATTGTAGCCTTTCAGAAATCGTTTTATGATTGGAATTACTACATTGAATCAGTATTTATAGGCTTTGATAACTATAGAATGATCATAAATACGATATATTTCCAAAAGGCAGTCATCAATGTATTGAAGTTTGTTATCACCATTGTTCCACTTTTGTTATTACTATCCTTTGCGTTTGCACATGTATTAAAAGGATTATCCTCTAAGATGTCGAATATGATAAAAACCGCAATCTATATTCCGGGAATTATCTCGGGTATTGCGACATCTGTTATCTTTATCTTCATCCTCGATTATAAAGGAGGAATTATCAACCAAATTCTGATGCAGATTGGAGTTGGACGAATTGGTTTTTTGAATAATCCCTTCTGGGCATATATCGCAATCATTCTTCCTACCGTATGGGTTGGCCTTGGCGGCAATACCATTTTAATGTATGCAGCCTTGGTAAATGTTCCGCCGGAGTATTATGAGGCAGCCTCTGTGGATGGTGCAAGTGCATTGAAAAAAATGATCTATATTACACTACCTCAGATGAAAAATATCTTTGTACTCATGTGTATCAGCTTAACGGCCGGTACACTGCAGATGTTTGATATACCATATATGTTGACTGGTGGAGGCCCTTCAAACTCGACACTGACTCCAATGCTCTATCTATATAATAATTATCGCGATGCAAGCAAAGGAATGGGTTATACCATTGCAGGTGCAATCCTGATGCTTATCATCATAGTCATGATCAATTCGGTTGTTTTTGCTGTAATCAAATCTGAAAAAAGTGTGGAAGGTTGAGGCGGTGATATGAAAAACAGAGCAAAACTGATTAATAGAATAGTATGTAGTATCATTGCAATCTCCATCGCTTTGCTGGGTCTGTTCCCTTTGGTGTGGATGGTACTGGCCAGCTTTAAGAATAAAAAAGAGGTTTTAGCAACACCGCTTCGAATACTTCCTAAGGTGTTTACGATGGAGAACTTTCAGAAGATTTTTGATGATCAAACCATGTCCTTTACGAGATCGTTATTAGTCACATTTTTTGTAGCTGCAGTAGCAGTGTTTTTGTCCCTGCTGATTAACATGATGGCGGGGTATGTATTTGCCAGAATGAATTTTTACGGCAAGAGATTTTTGTGGGTGTATTGTATCCTTTCTATGTATATACCGGGTATGACCATATCCTTAACCTCCTTCCTGGTGGTTCAAAAATTAGGAATGCTTGATTCTTTGGCCGTTTTAATTTTACCGGGTGTTGTTTCGGGTTATAGCATTTTCTTCTTCCGTCAGTTTTTCTTGAATCTGCCATCGAGCTTAGAAGAGGCAGCGATGATTGACGGAGCAGGGAGAATGAGAATTTTCTTCAGTATATTTATACCTTTATCAAAATCGCCTATGGTTGTATTAGGAGCAGGTACCTTCATAGGATATTGGAATTCCTTTATCTGGCCTTCCATGACAATCACAACACCTAAATATATGCAGATCATGCAGATTATCCGTTCCATGAGATCGGTATATTCCACAGATTTCGGAGCGGTTATGGCGGGTACTGCGATTGCGGTTATACCCCCCATCATTCTATTTTTTATTTTCCAAAAGCAAATTGTCAAGGGCTTAGTATTGTCCGGCTTAAAATAGGGTCATGTTTATAAAGGAGGATGTTATGAATAATAATGCGGCAGATTTATCAAATATTATGATACCAAGAGAAGGTAAAAGAAAGAGAGAATCTTCTTATGACAGGACAGGTGGCAACGACGATAGAATCTATGTCAAACCAGGTGATACAGCTGTTATTGCTGACATCAAAGCTCCTGGGTTGATCACCCATATCTGGATGACCATGATGAACGATGGTTTTAAGGAAGAAAAAGATAGCTTTCGTAAGGTGGTTCTCCAATTTTATTGGGATAATGAAGAAGAACCCAGTGTTTTAGCACCCATTGGTGATTTTTTTGGAATGGGGCATGCAATGAGCCGTAATTTTGTATCAGCTCCTTTGCAGATGAGTCCAGAGGATGGTAAGGGATTTAATTGCTGGTTCCCCATGCCTTTTCAGGAAAGAGCATTATTGACGGTAAAAAATGAGGCAGATACGTCACTAATCCTATATTATTACGTTGATTATGAGGAATACAAAGCACCAAAGGAAGAACTGTTACATTTCCATGCACAATGGCATAGAGAGCTACCAACACAGGGTGTGGATAAAGGATTATTTAAAACTCATAGAGATTGGTGTTTCTCGGGGGAGAATAAAACCGGTGAGGAAAACTATATCATATTGAACGCAAAAGGTCGAGGCCACTATGTTGGAGCAAATGTTAATATTCATAATCTGAATACGGACGGTCTGTGGGATTGGCCAGGGGAAGGGGATGATATGATCTTCATTGACGGAGAAGCACAGCCGAGACTTCACGGAACCGGAACTGAAGATTATGTTAACATGGCCTGGTGCCCAACGAAGGAGTATTGTGCACCATATCATGGTCTAATTCTTGGGGGTAAGGATAATTGGAAGGGTAAGATTACCTATTACCGATATCATATCCAAGATCCGATTATGTTTGAAGATTCAATCAAGGTAACAATTGAGCATGGTCATGCAAATCACAGGAGTGATGATTGGTCAACAACAGCATACTGGTACCAGACAGAACCTCATCTGCCATTTGAACCAATTCTTCCTGTGGAGAAAAGGTTGCCAATTAATGAAGATACGCTTGGCTGGGGCGATAAAGCATACTAGAAATTCGAAACTCCTATCCATCAAAACTAGTATGGTTGATATGACCTGCTGTGGTGGATGGGGGTTTGTTCTTTATATTGTTATAGCTTATGAAACCAGAATATAAATATCAGAGTATAGGGAGGAGACAATTTTGATTAGAAGAGAGAAGTTATTATTGGCTGCAATTATGTTATCTGCAGTCTGTTTCCTATCGGGATGTAGTGCAAATAATAGGCAAGCACCGTTGGAGACTACTCCGGTGGTAGTGCAAGAGGAAGAGAAAGTGAATGCGGAGACAGAGGAAAAGACAGAAGACACTCCGACTACAGAAGAGAAGGCAGAGGAAAAGGAGCAGAGCGATAAGTCACCGTCCCTAACTGATTCAGAGAAAAAAGTGCAGGAAGCGGTGTTGATTCTGGAAGGTCATAAGGCAAAGAACCTAACGTATATGCCATTGAATGATCCCAAGGATGAGTATAATCTCAACATTATTAAAAATATACATATGCTTGCCATTCAGACAGGAGAGTATTCCATCAATCAGACGAAGACGAATTACGGAGTAGGTGGAACAGATCTCGGTATTTCATTTAATCAAGGAGATAAAACTTATATTGCATATGGCGATACCTTTCTGAATGAGGGTATGATTGGTGGCTGGAGAAGTAACGTTCTTGCGGTTACTACTGATGAGGACTATACCGACGGAATATTATTTGACAGGATGATATCCATGCCCGGTGTTAAGAATGCTAAGGAACTGATACCCAGCCGTAAGGTGGATAACCTGGAGATGACAACGATTCCTACCGGAGGGTTAGCCATTGGGGATACTCTTTATATGTCTTTCATGTCGGTACGTCATTGGGGTACCCCGGGAGGTTGGGATTGCAACTATGGATCCATCGCGAAGAGTGTAGATGGTGGAGAAAATTGGGAAGTCATGAAGAACCTTCAATGGCCGGGTGACAGCAACTTCTGCCAGATGGCACCGGTAACCATAGGTGATTATATCTATATTCCGGGTATTACCGGTGGACGGAATGGCTCCGCAAAACTAATGAGGGTACCGGTGAAAGACTATGAGAACTTTGATGCTTATGAATACCTCATAGGCTTTGATGATTCCGGCGAGCCGATTTATGAGAAAGGGCAGGATGCAATGTACGGAGCATACAATATACTGCCCAAGGCAGTTGGTGAGATGTCCTTCCTGTATAGTGACTATCTTGAGGAATGGCTGGTCACTTACATTGATGGCAATGCCAATCTGGTTATGCGAAGTGCTAAGAATATTTATGGTCCTTATTCAAAATCTGTAATCATAGCCGCACAGAAAGATTTCCCCAGTCTGTATGGTGCTTTTATGAATCCAAAGTGGGTGTCAAAGGACGGTAAAAAAATTGGATTTATAATGTCGATCTTTGACCCCGTATATAACACTGTAATGATGGAATTAGAATTAGAAAGATAAAGAGGAAACCGTATGGGAGAACAATTGATAAGAAGCAAAGGGCAACGAATTCTGCCAAAGGAGGCAGTAGCAGCAAGATTTCTACTAGGCGGAATAGGCACAGGGAATGTATCTATCGGATCCAGAGGTAATTTTACCGACTTCGAGCTTCATGGTTTGCCTAACAAAGGAATGGATTCTCCATATACTTTTTTTGCACTGCGTACACAAGATAGTAAGGGGAAAACCGTGATGAAGGCCTTGGAGGGTGAGATGGTACCACCTTTTGATCATTCACATGGTTTTACAGCATGGGAGATCGGTGGATTACCAAGATTTCAGGCGACAACAATGGTAGGAGAATACCCCTTTGTCTGGGTGGATTATCAGGATGATCAAGTTCCGTTAAAGATTTCTCTTGAGGCATATACCCCAATGATTCCGCTTAATGTCGAAGATTCGGCTCTACCTTGCGGTCTGATTAAGTATACGGTTAAGAATATCTCAGACGAAACTCAGAATGTAAGTATTGTCGGGTCCTTCGCTAATCTATGTAATTATACAGGTAGAGATATATGGAATAAGCCATTATTTAACGGTGAATCCGTGAATACCTATACAGATCAAGGAGAATTTCGTGGACTTTCCTTTACTACCCAGAGTAAAGAAAAGGATGATTTGAATTACATGGACATGGGACTGTTTGTACGAGATAAGGAAGTGTTCTACCGAGAGTATTGGAATGAAGGAGCCTGGTGGGATGGCTTACAGGATTTTTGGAACGATTTCTCGGAAGATGGTGAATTGGATCAGGTTAGAAGCTTATCAGGTGATGGAAACAGAATGCATCAGAGTGACATTAAAATCGGATCCCTGGGTATGAAAAAAGTCATCGAGCCGGGTCAATCGGAGGAGTTCTTATTTATTCTAAGCTGGTGTCATCCATGGAGAATCCGCTCCTGGGATCAACTTCAGGATTATAAGGAGAATGGTCGATGTCTGATCAAGAATTATTATGCGAGTCTGTATCCTTCAGCAGTTGATGCAGCGGATTATCTTGTTAAGAACTTTAGCCGACTGGAGGAGTTGACGATTCAATTTCATAACAGCTTATTTCTTGGGACCTATCCTGATTATGTCCTCGATGCAGTTGCAAGTAATCTGACGGTTATTCGAAGCAATACCTGTTTTCAGGTTGAGGACGGAACATTTTTTGCCTATGAGGGATGCTTTGCAAATGCCGGCTGTTGTGATGGGAATTGCACTCATGTATGGAACTATGCACAATCATTGGCTTATCTCTATCCTACACTCGAGCAGTCCATGAGAAGGACGGAGTTTCTGGAGGAGACGAGCGAGGAAGGCAATATGAGTTTTCGCGCCAGAACTTATTTACAGGACGAGACTTGGGTATATCCCCCTGCTGCAGACGGTCAACTCGGCAGTGTGATACGATTGTACAGGGACTGGAAATTCTCAGGAGATAACGGGTTTTTGGAGGAACTTTGGCCAAAGGCACAAAATGTGCTGGAGTTCGCTAAGAAATATTGGGATGAGGACAAGGACGGTGCTTTGGATGGTCAGCAGCACAATACTTATGATATTGAATTCTATGGTATGAATACGCTGGTTAATTCCATTTATATTGCTGCACTGAAAGCGGGAGAACAAATCGCTAAGTATCTGGGACAATCGGCAAAAGCCAGCGAGTATTATGAGATGTGGATGAGAGCGTCTGAGGTAGTTGATCATCGTTGCTATAATGGCAGTTACTATATTCAGAGCATTGAAGATGTGAATTCGCACAAATATCAGTACGGTGACGGTTGTCTTGCCGATCAGTTGTTAGGTCAGCAGTTGGCACATTTAGTTGGCCTGGGATACGTAATGCAGGAGGAGCATATCAAAAAAGCAACGAAAGCAATTTATGATAATAATTATAAAAAATCAATGAAGGATCATTGTAATCTGCAGCGAACCTATGCTTTAAATGATGAGGCTGGTCTTCTGATCTGTACTTGGCCAAAGGGAAATCGACCTGAGATTCCATTTGTCTATAGTGATGAGGTATGGACGGGAATAGAATATCAGGTGGCTACGCATTTAATTCAGGAAGGTTTTCTCGAAGAAGGGCTAAGCATTGTGAAAGCGGTTCGAGATCGGCACGACGGAGTGCGCAGAAGTCCCTGGAATGAAGTGGAATGCGGGCATCATTACGCAAGGTCTTTGGCAAGCTATGGCGTCATGTTAGCCCTAAGTGGTTATCAATGTGATCTTCCTGGTTCTAAATTGAAGATCAGCCCGTTGATATCTCAGGATAAGTTCCATACCTTCTTCAGCTGTCAGAAGGCTTGGGGAACCATAACGGTGGAGACAGACAAGGTATCCGGAGATAGGTCAGTGAAGGTAGATGTACTTTACGGGAATATGGACGGGATTGAGATTGAACTATTGTAACGATTAGTACTATTGACGAACAAAGGATTGGTATAGGAATAACTGAAGAATAGAAGTAAAAAAAATATATTTGAAATAAAATCAAGTCAGGAAGATTAGGAGATCATGAATGTTAAAAGGAATTCCGAATATTATTTCTCCCGAAATGTTAAAAAGATTATGTGAAATGGGTCATGGGGATTCAGTAGTCATTGCCGATGGAAACTTTCCGGCAGAAACTATTGGAAAAAACAACATTGTTCTTCGAGCCGACGGGCACGGGACAGTGGAATTACTGAGGGCAGTCCTGGAGCTGATTCCATTGGATACACTGATAATGCAACCGGTTGCACTCATGAAGATATCAGAGGGAGATACGACGGCAGTTCCAATCTGGGATAGTTATGAGAAGATAATTGCAGAAGTGGATCAAAGAGGGAATAAAGCAATAAAATGGCTGGAGAGGCAGGATTTTTACGGAGAAGCTTCGAAAGCATATTTGATCATAGCAAGCGGAGAAACGGCAACCTATGCAAATATTATTTTAAAAAAAGGTGTAATCGTCGAATTGTAAGATGGTTTATCAATGAACGGGGAAAGGATTTATTATGAGTACGAAGTATACAATTGGAATAGATTATGGAACACAGTCCGGCAGAGCTGTGCTCGTTAACGTATCAAATGGAGAGATTCTGGCTCAAAGTACGAAGGAATATACACACGGAGTTATGGAGGAATACCTTCCTGATGGTACAAAGTTACCACCAGACTGGGCATTGGAACATCCGGGAGATTATCTTGAGGTCTTGGAACAAACGATACCGGAGGTCGTACTTAAATCAGGGATTTCTGCTGAAGATATCATAGGGCTATCGGTCGACTTTACAGCCTGTACAATACTTCCAATTGATCAAGACGGGAATCCTTTATGCTTTAGGAAGGAGCTTGTAAGCAATCCTCATTCCTATGTGAAGCTTTGGAAGCATCATGCGGCTCAACAGGAGGCGAATCGTTTGAATCGGATCGCGGAAGAGATGGGAGAAGACTTTTTGCAGCGGTATGGAGGAAAGATATCTTCCGAATGGATGGTCCCCAAGGTGATGCAGATCTTGGAGGAAGCTCCTGAGATCTATGATTTGGCAGATCGGTTTATCGAAGCAGCAGATTGGGTTACAATGCAACTAGTAGGCAAAGAAGCGCGCAATAGCTGCACTGCAGGATATAAAGCATTATGGCATAAGCAAACGGGCTATCCATCAAAACAGTTTTATAAAGCACTTCACCCTCGAATGCAGAACTTTGTAGAAGAAAAGCTTAGTACCGATATCTACCCACAGGGCTCGAAAGCAGGTGAACTTACCTGTCAGATGGCAGTAAAGACTGGACTTAAGGCAGGGACAGCGGTGGCTGTAGCTAATGTGGATGCACATGTAGCACTACCTGCGGTTGGTATAACCGGACCAAATAAGCTGCTCATGATTATTGGAACTTCAACCTGCGACATCATCTGTGATAAAGAGGAGAGAATTGTCCCAGGAATGTGCGGGGTAGTAGAAGATGGCGTGTTACCGGGACTGTATGGGTATGAGGCGGGACAATCCTGTGTCGGTGATCATTTCGAATGGTTCACAAAGAACTGTATTCCTGCCAGCTATTTGGAGGAGGCAGAGAGGAATAATGTCGATATTCATCAGTTACTTACAGAGAAGGCTGCTGCACTAAAAGTAGGAGAAAGCGGTCTGGTTGCATTGGATTGGTGGAACGGGAATCGCTCTGTCCTGGTTGATGTAGATTTGACCGGTCTTATACTAGGAATGACTCTAACTACAAAACCCGAGGAGATATACAGAGCCCTGATCGAAGCAACGGCTTATGGTAAGAATATTATTATTGAGAATTTTGAAACCTCGGGCGTCCGGGTTGGGCAACTTTACGCTTGTGGAGGTATTAGCAAAAAGAATCCAATGATGATGCAGATTTATGCTGATGTAACAAACCGTGAGGTGTTCATTGGAGCTTCTGACCAGGCACCGGCGCTTGGGGCCGCAATGTTTGGCTCAGTGGCAGCAGGAAGTGAAAAAGGTGGATACGATACCATCGCAGCTGCAGCCGAGAAAATGGGAGGAGTAGAGGAGAAAACCTATAAGCCGATCCCGAAAAACGTAGAAGCTTATCAGAAACTTTATCACGAGTTTAAAATATTACATGATTACTTTGGTTGTGGAGAAAATGACGTCATGAAGCGACTTAAAACAATGAAAGCAGAAATTAGAAAAAGCAGATCATAGTAAGGTTTACATAGGGCTGTTGCAAACAATATTTTGCACAGCCCTTTTATAAGCTCAAACTCCTTTGTTAGCTATTGATTTGCATATATAAGTTTCGGAAATCAAGGTTTTATTATAGAAATTTAACTTGGAAGTAGGCACGGTTACCTGTTAATCTTTTATTGTTTTTAAATGGATTATGTAGTATAATTATACAAGGCTACAAGATATGGTAGAAATTATATAAATTGTAATATTATGGGATACTAATTTACTAAAGATACTCTAATATACATGCCGTGGAGGTTTGGGGATGAGGAAGAAGCTTCTTTCTGTTGGAATGTGCATAATACTTGCTGTAAGTATTTCCGGTTGCAGCTTATCCGGTAACCTTTATGAGGATGGGAAGAAGAGCTTCGAGAATGGCAGTTATGAGGAGGCAGCCGCCTATTTCAGCTCAGCAATTAAAGAAAATCCCGAACGCGCTGACTATTACATAGATTATGGCATGTCCCTGATTAAGCTTGGGCAATACGAGGAAGCAATCTCGGAATTTGATAAAGCTTATGTCAATAAAGATATCATTATTGTGAAACGTAATAACAAGCGTATCTTTCGTGGTAAAGGGATCACTTATTACTACATGCTGAAGTATGATAAAGCGCTCGAAGAATTTAACAAGGCACTTGAAATCCGTGAATTATCATCCCTGGATGTGGATATATTGTACTATATCGGCAGTTCGCTGATGACAATTGGTTCGTATGATGAAGCGATCAAAACTTATTCCAGACTAATTACTTTGGACGAAGAAAGCGCTGTTGCATATAACAGCAGAGCATTGTGTTATCGCAACAAAGGCGATTTCGATAAGAGTCTGGCAGATTATGATAAAGCGATTCAGATCGACCCGGCTAATTATTCTCACTATTTTGGT
>JAGFXQ010000026.1 GCA_017861355.1 Bacillota bacterium | reverse complement strand
ATACACCAAGCTTGCTTGAGTGTATACGAACGGAGCTGACGATCATGAATATGTTCTCTATTCATGATACATTAAAGGAATTGAAGTGTGACAGCCTAAAACAAATTGAATTATGAGCTATTGGGGGATATATTATGAACAAAATGCACCTGTCGAAAGAGCGTAAGAAAATCAAGGGGATATCAATTGTTTATCTCTTGCTGCGTCTATCTGTTCTTATCGTAATCATCGATCAGATTAGAAGCAGAGATTATGAGAATATCTTCCTCTGTGTCCTGACGTTGATCTTATTTATGATACCAAGCTTCATCGAAAGAAGAATTCATATCGATATCCCTGATACACTGGAGATTATTATTCTATTATTTATCTTCTCCGCAGAGATTCTAGGCGAAATCAATGCATATTACCTGATCTTCCCTTACTGGGATACCACATTGCATACCTTGAACGGCTTTCTGGCTGCGGCAATTGGTCTGTCCCTCATTGATATTCTGAATAAGAATGATAAATTTGCTATCTCCTTATCCCCTATGTTCGTCGCTCTGGTGGCCTTCTGCTTCTCCATGACGATCGGGGTAATGTGGGAGCTGTTTGAGTTCTCTATGGACCAATTACTTGGCTTTGACATGCAAAAGGATACCTATCTCACAGCGTTTCAATCTGTTCTTTTGAATAAGGACGGACTGAATTCTCCGGTTAAGGTAGCTGTAGACAGTGTCGTGGTGAACGGTGAGTCTTGGAAAGCATACATCGATCTGGGTCTGATTGATACGATGATGGACTTATTGGTTAATTTTATCGGTGCTGCTGTGTTCTCAACCTTTGGATACTTTTATATCAAGCAAAGAGGTAAGGGGAATTTTCTGAAGAGATTTATTCTCAAATCCAATATTCAAGCCTACCGTGAAGAGAAAGAGTCAAAAAAATAAGATAGAAGGATAAAGTGTCAAAAGGTGCTGCGCACTCTTCCTGATGCAATATATTGCTATTGCAAGCAAGCTTGCAAATCAATATATTGTATCAGGAAAGCACCGGAGGTGCTTTTGACACCTTAACTATAAAGCATAGAATATGCCCTATCTATTGGAAGCAGGTTCTCTCCTGTTTCCGATAGATAGGGCATATTCTACGTTACTCTATCAGTTCAATTTCTACATTCAATTTATCAAATCATCGAAATATATTAGTAATCAGTTAATCTAAATAAGCACTGGGCGCTGCCGGTTTACCCATCTTCCTCTCAACAAAGGTAACCAAGAAGAAGGATGCGATACCCCAGAAACAGCCGAATACAATGGCAAGGATTCCAAACGGAGAACCAATGAGCTGCCAGTAAACAACAGCGATGGATCCGACTAAGATGGAAACCAGTCCGGCATTCTTTGTCGCATTCTTCACAGCAAGACCTAAGCCATAAGCGGCAAAGGGGCCTGCAGAACGAAGCGCAAATGCAAAGAGGTTCAAGGTAACAAGGCTGATATTAAACAAAGCGATACTCATACTGATCAGACAAATCACAACATTGCACGCTCTGGTAATAGTAATCAACTTCCTGTCCTCTACATTTTTATTGAAATACTTCTGATAGATATCCTTCGTCAGAATCGTGGAGGCACAGAGCAGATTAGAGTCCGCGCTGGACATGGTTGCGGCAACAATTGCGGCAGCCACTGCTCCGGTAATCCAGGCAGGCGCATAATTGGTCGTTGCATACATTAAGGCTGTAGTACCCTTGCCGCCGTCCAATCCGGGATTCTCTGCCAGTGCAATTAAACCGATCAGTGTAGGGATAAAAGCTAACAAAGCCATCATGACACCAGATAACAAGGAAGCTTTCTGCGCTGTCTTCGGATCATCCGCGGAAGAGAAACGGCTAACCATCTCGGGACCGGATAAGAAGGTACAGAAATAGTTAAAGATCAATCCGACAATCGTTATGATTCCAACCTTGGTCACATTGAATTCGGCAGCAGGAAGCGCATCTGAAATTACCTGCCATCCGCCTGCTCCATTGATGATGAAGGGTAATGCAATTAAAAGACCAAAGAAAATAATTAAAAACTGTACAACGTCCGTTATGGCATCGGCCAGCATTCCGCCCATAGTTGTATATGCAATAACGACAAAGCCTGCAATCAGAATACATACATTTAAAGGCAGACCTGTCAGTACGCTTACTACGGTTCCGGAGGCAAGAATCTGAGATGCGGTCAAACAGAACAACGATGTTACATTCAACACTGCGGTGAACACACCTGCCGTAGGCCCAAACCGGCGATTCACCACCTCAGGTATTGTTACTGCTAGGGTTCTACGAATCTTAGGTGCAAAATATGCCAACGGAATCATCGCTACGGCAGCTGCCAATACATACCAAGCAGCACTTAACCCCCACCCAGAGAATGCCTTTGCGGCAACACCAGTGGTACTGCCACCACCGATATTATTCGCAGAAAGAGATGATGCAACCATGAATAAACCCATTCTACGACCGGCAAGCATATAATCCGTACTGTCCTTGATTACATACTTATTTGTTAGGAAACCAACGAGAAGCATACCTACCATGTAGACAATCACAATAATTAACGGAACTACCTGTACTTGCATTCGCATATCCTCCTTATTGTATGTGTAGATGTTTATTTCTATATTTAATTATACTAATAATTACATCTTTTTTCAACAATATATTGTATATTCTGTCAGTGTTGTGCGATTTAACTAATATTTCGACAAATTGAATGCAAATTCGAACACCTGGTTAATTGTATATTCGTGAAGCAGAAGCTAAGCAATTCCAGTCCGGTTAGCCTGCCGCTATAATGTAATGTTATTTGTGGTAAAAGGTATGTTCCAACGGAAGCTTCGTTCGGAAGATACCATCTTTCTTGTAGTATGCGTTCTGGCAGGCAGGTGCACCCATGACTGCTACGATTTCTCCGATTCCTTTGGCACCATAAGCAAGTTCATTCTTGTTCTTTTCGATGAGATGCATTTTGATCGAAGGCATCTGGCTGGCCTTAAAGAGTCCTAAAGTTCCAAGCTTAACCTGAGGGATACCCTCTTTCAACGGAAAGTCCTCGGTTAAACCATACCCCAAGGCCATTGCTGCTCCACCCTCGATCTGTCCGGTTAAGGAGAGCGGATTGATTACCCTGCCCGCATCATGGGCTGCAACAATCTGAACTACCTTACCTTCTAAATCTAGAATATAGAGCTGTGTTGCATAGCCATAAGCTACATGACTCACCGGATTTGGCTTCGTAGATCCCATGGGATCGGATTTGAAGTCATATTCACCGATGTATTCCTTGCCCTCCAGTTCCGATAAGGTTAAGCCCTGCTCCAGGTCAACCTTTAGTAATAGTGCAGCCTGACGGGCAGCCTCTCCGGCAAATACTGTCTGACGGGAAGCCGTAGTAGTTCCGGAATTCGGAGTATACCTTGTATCGGGATGCTCTACCACGATATGGTCTCTCTTCAGTCCGGTTGTCTCACCGACGATCTGAAGCAGTACAGTCTGAACGCCCTGACCGATCGCGCCGGCAGAGGATCTGGTATGCACCTTGCCATCGATGATCTTCAGGTTACAACGGCCGATATCTAATACACCGACACCCAGACCGGAATTCTTCATTGCACTGGCGATACCGACATAATAATTCGGATCTGCTTCATAGCGTTCAAAGTCTTCTTTCACTGCTTCCAGTGTCTCTGCCATAGCAGTTCCTTCATCTGCCAGCTGTCCGTTCGGCAATGACTGTCCGGGACGGATCGCATTGCGATAACGAATCTCCCACCCAGAGATTCCAACTTTTTCTGCTAAAAGGTTGATCAAAGGCTCAACCACTGCGCAGGACTGGGTTACTCCAAACCCGCGAAAGGCTCCCGCTGGGGGATTGTTCGTATAATAAGCATTTCCTTCAATATCAACATTCTGATAATTATATGGTCCGCCGATATGTGTGCAGGCCCTCTGAAGCACCGGCCCACCCAGAGAGCCGTAAGCTCCGGTATCGGAGGTAAGACGTGCTTCTATTCCCTGAAGAATACCGTTCTCATCACAGCCAAGCTTACAATAAATCTCCATCGCATGTCGCTTTGGATGATAGTTGATACTTTCCTGCCGGCTGAAGGATACCTTAACCGGGCGCTTTGTCAGATAAGCACAGAGAGCTGCCTGATGCTGAACGCTCATGTCTTCCTTACCGCCAAAACCGCCACCTACCGTGGCGCTCTGTATGTGAACCTTCTCCTGGGGAATGCCCAGATAGGTACTGATCTCATGATACTCATCATAAACGCCCTGTCCTCCGGTAATGACGAAGATACCATCCCCATCCGGCATAGCCACTGCCGTCTCCGGCTCCATGAATGCATGCTCGGTAGGCGGAAGGGTAAAGGTTGCCTCTGCAACATATTTGGAAGCCGCCAAAGCACCCATGGCATCGCCACGCTTCACCTCCTGGTGACTGAAGAGGTTATTCTCGGGGGTCACGAGCTTGCCAAATAGCATAAAGCCTTCCCCATGAACCTGCGGGGCATTCGGAAGCTTCGCTTCCTCAGGACTACACACCGGCTTAAGTTCTTCGTATTCCACTTCAACCGCCTTCACCGCTTCCATAGCCTGTTCTCTGGATTCGGCTACAACAATTGCCAGTGTATCACCGATGCACTTTGTTTCTTCGCCTTCCGCAATCATTCCGGGCCAGTCTTTTGCAAGATGTCCGATGTATCTGCTTCCAGGAATATCCTTAGCTGTATAGACTGCTACAACACCCGGCATCGCAAGAGCTTTTGTTGTATTGACAGAAACGATCTTTGCTCTGGCATATTTACTGAATACATTTTTGCCGTAAAGCATTCCTTCATAGTAATAATCATCCGCATACATCGCTGTTCCCAAGGTCTTCGGGACTGCATCAACACGAGGAACCTTTTCTCCGACCTTCACGGTCTGCTCTGTCTCCGGTATCGGAATATTCTCCCGTAGCATCTTGGCCGCCAGAAGAATCGCTTCTTCAATCTTGGTATAACCGGTGCAGCGACAGATATTATTTCGAATTGCATACTTCACTTCTTCTCCGGTCGGATCCGGGCTCTGATCAATCAGGCACTTCCCGCAAACCACCATTCCGGGAATGCAGAAACCACACTGTACCGCTCCGGTCTGGGCAAACGCGTAACCAAATACTTCTCGTTCCAACTCAGAAAACCCTTCGATGGTCTGTATCCTCTTTCCCTCCAGCTTAGAAAGCTTCTGTACACAGGAACGCGAAGTCTTCCCGTCAATGATTACCGTACAAGTGCCACAAGCACCTTCCTTGCAGCCATTTTTTACTGAAGTAATTCTAAGCTCATCTCTGAGGTAGTCCATTAAGGGCATATCTTTCTCGGATTGATATACCTTATCATTGATTATAACCGAGTACATCTAGGATACCTTCCTTTCTATCACAGCTTTGTTAAATGCCTACAAGGCTTATCATTCATTATCATTGGTTGTCCTGGTATCAATATCAATTAATTCCTTTGCTTCTTGAACCATTACAAATTCTACATCTTCCGGATGGCGCAGAAGTATCTTCTTACCACCGGTATCGAGTGACAATGAGAACAGCTCCTCAAAGTATTTCTTTCCGAAGATACAAGGATTACCGATAGTCTCCTGCCAGGCTAGTGCTACGATATTCCGATCCGTCACGGAAAATGCCTGTAGTAACCTGTCAATCGAGGTTCTTCTCAGGTACGGCTGATCACATACACCGAACATCACCCCTTCAAGGTTAGGTTTTCTCTCTAACACTGCTTTCAATCCTAATTGGATGGAGTGGGAGATTCCAAGCTCCGGTTCTCTATTCATAATCGCTTCGAAACCATATTGCGAAGCGCAGTATTCTATTTCTTCATATTGCGTGACGATAATTTTAGACTCTTGGGGAAAGGTCGTCATAATCTCAAGAATATACTGGTACATCTTCTTACCTTCCACCTGATCCAAAAGCTTTATTCCGTGGTATCTGGTACTATTGCCTGCTGCCAAAAGTATAATCCCCAGGTTATCTCTGTCGATATCATTCCCCTCCTGTCCTTCGTGTTATAAATATTCCGGCTTTTGATCCC
Source organism: Bacillota bacterium (assembly GCA_017861355.1). Lineage (GTDB taxonomy): Bacteria > Bacillota > Clostridia > Lachnospirales > Lachnospiraceae > Mobilitalea. The sequence continues at coordinate 11,792 of JAGFXQ010000026.1, read as the reverse complement.
AGATATTGATCCTGACACACCGTAATTACTCCATTCACAAACACGTAGCTGAAACCGGTCGCCATATGGATCGGTTCCCGATAACTTGCTTTTGTTTCAATTTTCTCTAAATCAAATACATTAATGTCTGCATCCATGCCGGGCTTAAGCATTCCTTTTCCACTGAGATGAAATACCTCGGCAGGAAGACTGGTCATCTTGCGGACTGCCTCTTCTATCGTAAGTACTTTTTGTTCCTTCACATAGTTTTGAAGGATCCTCGGAAAAGTTCCATACATTCTTGGGTGAGGAAGACCCCCCTCCGGATATACGGTATCCGATATTATGGAGGAATAAGGATCCTTCATAATACGAATGATATCCTCCTCCGATGCGATATAATCAATCATAGATATCCCACAGTTCTCTTCTATCAGCAGATCATAAGCACATTCATAAGGGTCTTTCTCCTGAAGTATCGCAATCTCTTCGATGGATTTGCCGATGAATAATTGATTCTGCTGCTGATGCATCGTCGTGGGATAGATATTATTCCAACCAATGGAGGATACCAGATTCTCAAAATGCGTCGAGGGCATTTTCAGTATCGCGGTAAGTGCCTCCCTTTCTTCTTTTACTTGCAATCTGGCAGTAATTTGATCAAGCCCTCCCTCCAAATACTCCGGGGGAAGAATCTGAATCAACTGTGTGGAACCTGCCGTATAGGGATAGAGATCGTAGGTGACCTCCATACCGGAGGCTCTTGCCTTTGTTAACATTTCCAGGGCTTTCTCCGACTTGGTGCCCCAGTTTCTTGCTCCGATAATCTTAAGATGACTTACGTGTAAGGGAACTTCCAGCCTCCTTGCGATTTCAATTACTTCCTCCAGAGCTTCGCAGATGGTATCTCCTTCTCCTCGGATATGCGTGAGCAATGGTACCTGATATCTTCTCATCGGCCAAAGAACATCAACAAAGTCTTCCAGATCATAGTTGTATTCCGGCGCATAGACAATTCCAAGGCTGACACCCAGTGCTCCTGCTTCCAGGGAACTCTCCAAATAAGCCCGTGCTCGTTCCTTTTCTTCAAGTGACAGTTTACCGGTCTGATACCCTATCACTGCCGCCCGGATGGTTCCATTTCCGATCAGCATCCCTACATTCACCGGTAGCTCCTGAAGTTCTGCTTCTCTACGGTAGGAGGAGAAATCATCAAAATAAACTCCGCTTGGAACATTACCAATGACTGGTTTTAGAAAGCGATGGATGTCTTCCTTGTGGCTTGCCGGACAGGGAACGACACTCAAACCGCAGTTACCGTTGATGATCGTCGTCAATCCTTGTCTGACTTCAAGTTCACCAAAGTCCTTTGCGAATAGTTTCACGTCCGCATGACGATGAATATCAATAAAGCCGGGCGTCACATACTTTCCTGAGACATCAAGAATATTCTTCGCCGGCTTATTAATATGTTCGCTAATTTCCCTAATCTTTCCGTCTCCGATTGCCAGATCGGCAATCTTTGCTTTCATGCCGTCACCAACCACTACATAACCATTCTTTAAGATATAATCATACATCTGACCACAACTTTCCACCAAAGATTACAATCAGTTATTCTTTCTTCAAGCTATAAATCTGACTGAGTATCATCTGCTTGCATTGTTCGAAATAGCCTTCCACGTCAAACTCTTCTTTATTGATCAGATATTGAATGGTAGCTCCCTGCATCAGCGAGACTAAAGTGTATGGAAGTAACTCCTTGTTACTTTCTTCTAACCACGGGCAGTATTTATCAAGTACTTCGCGGATTTCTCTCCTCCACTTAGAATAGGATTCATTGAATTTGCCATGAATCTCATCGTTGCTTTTACTCTGAACCCAGAAATCAATCTCCGCAAAATCATACTTATGCTTTGTTAAAATCAATCTTTTCTTCTGATTGATAAACACTTCCAGCTGGCTTTCCAGTGTGTCTTTACTATGCTTTTTCTCTTTCCTACGGGCATCGTAGCACTCTTCAAAAATATACTCCTGAAGAGCTCCCATCAGCTCATTTTTTGTTTTATAATAATAATGAACATTGGACTGAACCATCTTCGCGCGATCAGCGATCAGGTGCATTCTGGTACCTGCGATCGTCTGCTTATTCACCACATCCAGAGCAGCATTCATTATACGTTTGTTCTGCTCCTTACTGATCTCCGGATTGATCTCCGAATTTGCCTCAGCCTTAGATGTATTCTTTGAGCTTCGGATCGTCCTCTTCTTTCCTATATCCTCCATGAGTGTCTTATCTCCCCTTCCTTCGACACCAGTCTGCATGATGCCTTACCTCGGAATTAATTTGTGTTGCGGATATCGCAGGCAAGTATGATCCTGTTTCGCCGGACACACCAGAATTAATTGGGCTGTTGCAAAATATAACTTATGGGAATTTGACTTACCATATTGCAACAGCCCTATGAACTTAGTTTGACTTTACTGCCACTGCTTCGATTTCTACCAGTCCGCCCTTTGGTAATTTGGCTACCTGTACACAGGAACGAGCCGGTGTCTCACCCTTAAAATAATCTGCATAAATTGCGTTCACTGTTGCAAAATCATTCATATCCTGTAAAAATACCGTGGTCTTCACTACATCCTGATAGGATAATCCAGCTTCAGAAAGTATAGCTCCAAGGTTCTTCAGGCTGAGATGTGTCTGAGCTTCAACACCCTCTGGCATCGCACCGGTTACCGGATCTAAACCAAGCTGGCCTGAGGTAAACAGGAAATCTCCTGCTTTAATTGCATGAACATAAGGCCCAACTGCTGCCGGTGCATTTTTTGCATTAATAATCTCTTTCTTCATGTCATTTCCTCCATTCATTTTTAAACATTCACGTTTCTTCCTTATTCTACCTTTAATCCGGTTTTCTGGCAAGGTCCACGGTGCACATATCTTCCGGCTTTTTCTATAGTTACCTTACCCTGATCCGCAGCTACCTTACCTTGCAGAAGTACCTTATCTGCTCGCCCAGTCACAGCAAATCCTTCGTAGGGTGTGTAATCCGCCTTCTGCAACTGCTCACCTGCGGTAATGATTCCCCGGTACTCCGGATCCCAGATGACCAGATCGGCATCACTTCCGACTTCAATAGCGCCTTTTTGCGGGTACATTCCAAAGAGCTTGGCGGGATTCGTAGATAACGCTGCACAGAATTGTTCTGCGGTGATCTTCTGCTCTGTAACACCATAAGTATACAATAAAGCCGGACGGTGCTCAACTCCCGGTATTCCGTTCGGGATCTTGGAGAAATCATGGATACCTCGATCCTTCTGTCCTTTGTAATGGAAACTGCAGTGATCCGTACCGATTGTGTCTATTTTATCATCTTTCCAAGCCTTCCAAAGACATTCTATATCTTCTTTCTTACGAAGCGGAGGAGATAAGACATATTTGGCACTTTCAAAGCCATCCAGCTCATACCTGGAATCTTCCATCAGAAGATATTGAGGACAAGTCTCGACAAAGACCTGTTGTCCTGTGGCTCTGGCTGCCTCTACCACCTGATAGCCCTTCTTCGTACTCAGATGTACGATATTGACCGGTGCTTCGGCGAGCTTTGCTACTGTAAGCAGCTGATTAACCGCTTCTGCTTCTACCTCCGCCGGACGGGAAATGGGGTGCCATTTCGGTGACAGATGTCCAAGTGCTTTCTGCTCTCGGATCAGAGTATTCACCAGGTCTCCGTTCTCACAGTGAACACCGATGATTCCTCCTTCCTCCTTAACCGCCTTCAGAATCTCATACATGATTCCTGCATGGACCTTAAGATTATCATACGCCATATACAGCTTATAGGAGGTGACTCCTGCTGCAGTCATTTCCTTCAATTCTCGTTTTGTAATCTCGTTCCAGTCACTGATGGACATATGAAAGCCATAATGACAAGAGGAATTACCTTCCGCTTTCTTGTGCCAGTTGAGCAATGCTTCCTTCAAGGTCTCACCCCTGTTCTGAGTCGCAAAATCCAGAACCATCGTAGTTCCACCTACCAGGGCAGCCTTTGTACCGGATTCAAAATCATCTGCGGTAAAGAAATCCCCTGCATCCAAGTCAAAATGTGTATGGGTATCGATAAATCCCGGAAAAATAAGCTTTCCCGTGGCATCAATCACCTTTTCCCCTTTGACCGGAAGATTGCAGCCGAGCTCCGTGATCTTGTCCCCTTCGATTCGGATGTCCATTCCGGTACTTTTCTCAGCTGTAACTATCGTTCCACCCTTAATTAAAAGATCCATCGTTTCCATCACTCCAGTTCTAATTATTGTAATAGCAGATATCGATAATCATAATAAACCGCTAACATCAGGTTCTTGATCTCTACATGTAATTCACAGAAGATATCCTTGAGGTTTACTTCTTTTATCTGTCCACCGAGTCTGACGCGGAACAGTGCTTTCTGCATATCCAATAATACAAATCCTTGATTTTCACTGTTCTCGAAGTCTTCCACGGTCCGGAACAAGGTAAACTTCTCTTTGTAAGGAGCACTGTCATAAGGGCAGAAGCTCTTACAATTACCGCATTCATTACACATATAGTCCACATGGATAATCTGCGGCATCTTTGTACCGTGGACAAAGATCGAGATATTTGCACGGTTCGGGCATACCTCGGTACAGGCTTCACAAAGCAGGTTACATTCCAGGCAGCGTTGTCCATCTTCCTTCGCATCCATGACCGGAACCAGGTTGCCTTTCTTTTCGGCAATCTCGGATTCGTGGTATGGATTCTCGATGGCGGCTCTCGGCCTAATATTAAGAATCGCATTCACTGCCTTCGAAGCATCTCGAATGGCTTCCACTACCGTCGCCGGTCCGTTCGCACCATCACCTACCACATAGACATGAGGAATGGAGGTCTCCATGGTATCAGGATCATGCTCTGCTATGCCACGGTTGTTCACCTTCAAGCCCAATGTTTCATAATAGGAATGATCCACCTTTTCACCGAGAGACGCAACAACAGTATCTATGTCCAGAGCGATCTCTTCCTCTGTCTCCACGGGCTTCTGTCTACCGGAGGCATCCATCTCACCTAGAATCACCTTATGACATAATAGTTTACCATTCTTATGAGCGACCGGTGCCAAAAGCTCCAAAAGCTCAACCCCATCCTTCACTGCAAGCTCTAACTCTTCCTCATCAGCAGGCATATATTGAACCGTACGGCGATAAACGATGGAAACCTTCTCAACCCCCGGCATTCTCTTCGCAGCTCTTGCTGCATCCATCGCTGTATTACCGGCTCCGATGATTGCAACATTTTTACCAAGCTTTAATGTCTCCGGATGATTACGGCAAGCCTCCAGGAACTCGATCGCATTGATTTCCTTCTCGCAATCAATTCCAAGTGGCATTCCCTTGGTTGCACCAATTGCAAGAACAACCTCTTCAAAGCCTGCTTCCAGAAGTTCCTGTATACTGTTCACTGGATGGCTGAATTCGAATTTTGCTCCCATGGCCTTCGCCAGGCTGACATCCTTATCTACATCCTCTTGCGGAATACGGAATTCCGGTACTACATAGCGGACGATGCCGCCGGCCTGTGCTCTCTTCTCAAACACAGTCACGTCTGCACCTTCTCTTGCAAGGAAGAAAGCAGTTGAGATACCACCTGCACCTGCTCCAACCACCGCTACCTTTTTGCCCTTGTGCTTATCGGAGGGCTTAAGCTCCTTGATCAGTTCATCATAACCATTTTTGGCTGCAACCAGCTTAGCATCTCGGATCTGAATGGACTCTTCATAAAAGTTGCGGGTACATTTATTCATACAGGTATGATTACAGATCGTACCCGTGATGAAGGGAAGTGCGTTCTTATCAGTGATAACTCTGAGTGCCTGCAGATATTCTCCGTCCTTCACATGTTTTAAGTACGTCGGCACGTCCTGATTAATCGGACACTGCTTGTTGCAGGGAGCGATAAAGCAGTTAATCAAAGGCACCTTATCCTTGATCTTTCTGGAGGGAAGCGGCTTCACGCCTTTGGTATAATGCTTATCCGTTATAACCTCTTCGATGAATTCACCCAGAGCCTCTACCTCTACTCCGGTGAACTCCTTATATTCTATTTTTTCTAATTTATGAGCAATCTGGGTACCTCTCTGATAACCACCGGTCTTGAGATAGGTGGTTGCCATAGTTACCGGCCAGATTCCGAGTTTCACAATCTTATCAATATTAAAATAATCCGCACCGCCGGAATAAGAGATACGAAGTTTGCCGTCGAAAGCTTTGGATAGCTTGTAAGCAACCAATAAGGATAGTGCTGCCAGGGAACGTCCTGACATATACATCTCCTGACTTGGAAGCTCATTGCGTGTAACATCAACCGGGAAGGTATTGGTTAACTTCACACCAAATTCCAATCCCACTTCCTTTGCCTTCTCCTGCAATCTCTTCAGCATGGGAACCGCATCCTCAAACTGTAAGTCGTCCTTGAAATGGAAATCACCGAACACTACATATCCGTATCCCATCCGATCCATAATATCTCTTGCCAACTCATAACCAAGAAGAGTCGGGTTACATTTTACAAAGGTATTCAAATGTTTTTCTTTGATGAGATAGGTTGCAATGCTCTCGATCTCCTGAGGAGGACAGCCATGCAGGGTGGATACGGTAACCGAGGTACATACCTTTGGTGATATGCTTTCAATAAAAGCTTGATCTACCTTCGTAAATTTATCGGTATGAGATAAGAGATAATCCATACACTCCTGCCAGATGGGTGCTTTTCTTCCATCCATGAGCTGATTGATAAAGGTGTCGATCTTCTCGGACTGGATTCCCTTCAGATCATAGCCCACACTCATGTTAAAGACGAATCCATCGCTTTCTCCAAGACCAAACTCCCTGGAGATCACCTTCAAAGCAAACCATGCCTTGATGTATTCCTCCAAAGCCTCCGGAACACGAAGCTCGGTTGACCATTCACAATTATAACCCTCATCATCGGCAAGAATACAGGGCTTACTTACCGGAAGATCCTCGCCATCCAGTGTCTGAACCGTCTTCAGCTCGAAGAAACGATTGCCCGTATAATAGGCCGTAACAATATTCTGGGCAAGCTGAGTATTGGGGCCGGCAGCCGGTCCGAACGGTGTCTCAAGCTTCTCGCCAAAGATATGCAAAACCTGATTATTCTCCTTCACGAAAGGTCTGCGAACTCCGAAGACCTTTCCTGTTTCCTGCTTTTCTTCAAAAATCCAATCCATCAGATTACGAAATGGTATTGGTGTCATTCTATCTCCCATGGTTATATCCTCCTATCCATTAATGCTTTTCGCCAGCTTCTGCGCCTGCTCTCTGCAGTCCGCCATTGCCTTAGCTTCATCTATACCCAGCAGCTCGCGATCCTTCATCAGAACCTTGCCATTGATCATTGTCGTTACTATTTTACATCCGTTTAATCCAAAGAGCAGATGCCCATTGATATTATCCGCCGTGAGTGGAGTAAGAGGATCATAATCCGCCACTACCACATCTGCTGCATAGCCTTCCTTCAGTGCACCAAGTGGTGTATCAAAATATCGGTTGGCAATTTGCGCATTTCCCTCAAACAGCATAGCCGGAACCTCACCCCAGGCTGCATTCGCGTCGCAGAGACTATGCTTATGCAAAATATTTGCTACCTTATAAGATTCAAACATATCATTTGTGTAGCCATCGGTTCCGAGTCCGGTGAGAATACCTCTGTGATAGATCTCCATCGTAGGAGGACAACCGCAGGCATTTCCCATATTAGACTCCGGATTATGCACCACCATGGTGTCCGTCTCCTTTAAGAGCTCCATCTCCTGTGAATTCACATAGATGCAATGAGCGGCAATTGTCTTGGGGCCGAGAATTCCCTGGTCCATAAGACGATTTACGATCCGCTTGCCATGGTTCTTCAGGTTCGAGTGCAAGTCTTCTATGCCCTCTGCTACATGAATATGATAACCTACATTCGCCGGCGTCTGCTCTCTGCAGAGTGCAAAGGTTTTATCCGAAATAGTAAATGCAGCATGCATACCCATCATACCCTTCACCATATCATCGGTCTGTTTCGCTGTATAGTGGATAAAATCAGCATTTTCTTTCACGCTGGCTCTCATCTTCTCTTCGCCGTCACGGTCCGATACCTCATAGCATAGGCAGGTACGTACGCCCAGATCCTTCGCTGCCTCTGCAATCGTGAATAAGCTGTTCTCAATGCTCCCAAAGCTGGCATGATGATCGAATACTGTGGTAACACCGTTTTTGATACAATCAATATAAGTAGCGATCGCACTCTGCTTTGTCTGCTCTGTGGTAAGATGTCGGTCGATGGTCCACCACAGACCGTCCAGTATATCCAGGAAACCCTTTGGATTATAATTGTTAATGGATAAACCTCTTGCCATAGCACTATAGATGTGGTTATGAGTATTGATGAGACCAGGCATAATTAATCCGCCTTTTGCATCAACCCAATCGGCTTCCGGATACTTTTCCCTCATCTCCTCCGTCGTTCCCACCGCTACGATTTTTGTTCCCTCCACAAGTACCGCCCCGTTCTCAAGGAAGGGTCGATCCTTATCTCTGGTTATTACTCTACCATTACCAATCAGTATCATAATTGTCTCCTTTCTTTCTACAATATTCGTCATTTTAGGTAATTATACCCAATTAACTGAAAAATATTTTATAAGTTGATCGAATTGTATGATTGTTTGACTAATCAATCTAATCCAATTTTAAAAAAAATAAATTTTAACAACTAATTTCTAATCAAAATTTTGTATTTTAGTGTTTATCAACAAAATATCGTAATATTTTTAGTTATTTTATATAATATATCACATCATATTTCACACTATTATAGTTTATCACCAACATAATGTAAAATCAAATAAAATTATAAAAAAATCATATTTTATGTTTTTTGCCGAAAAATGTGTTGATTTTTTCTTCCAATATGCTATGATGAATCATATGATGTGTAGTTAGAAGTTGGTCAATACTGAAAGTATGCATAAGTTATTTCTCTTATATGCAAAATATATCTATTATTTAGGAGGCAATCATGGATAAGATCAAATGGATTCAGAACACCATGCCAAAAACCGCCGATCTGAGTCTCAAAGTTATGGATTTAGCAGAAGTGAAAAAAGCCCGTAACTTCCACCAGACAATCCCCGGCTATGAACGTACACCCCTGGCTAACCTGCAACACATGGCAGCTCACCTCGGACTAAAGGATCTTTATATTAAGGATGAATCTTATCGCTTCGGTCTGAATGCTTTTAAGGTTCTTGGCGGTTCCTTTGCTATGGCTCGTTATATTGCGCAGAAGACGAATAAAGATGTATCCGAGCTTGATTTTAAGACCTTAACCAGCGATGAGCTGAGACAAGAGTTTGGTCAGGCTACCTTCTTTACTGCAACCGATGGTAATCACGGACGCGGTGTTGCCTGGGCAGCGAACCGACTGAAACAAAAAGCAGTTGTCTATATGCCAAAGGGTTCCACACAGACTCGCCTTGATAACATCAAAGCCGAAGGTGCAACCGCAACCATTGAAGAAGTGAATTACGACGAATGTGTTCGTATGGCTGCTGCAGCTGCAGCAAAGACTCCGAATGGCGTCGTTGTACAGGATACAGCCTGGAGCGGCTATGAGGAGATTCCTTCCTGGATCATGCAGGGTTATGGTACTATGGCGATGGAAGCAAGCGAACAGCTCAGGGAGTCCGGAACAGATTGTCCTACCCACGTATTTGTTCAGGCAGGTGTAGGTTCCCTGGCTGGTGCAGTTCAAGGTTATTTTGCCAATAAATATCCAGACAATCCGCCAACCGTGGTTGTTGTTGAGGCGGATGTAGCTGCCTGTCTATACAAAGGTGCAGTTGCCGGAGATGGAGAGGAACGCATTGTAGACGGAGATATGCAGACGATAATGGCCGGTCTGGCATGTGGTGAACCGAATACCATTTCCTGGGATATTCTTAAGAACCATGTATCGGTCTTTGTGGCAGCTCCGGACTGGGTTGCTGCAAAAGCAATGAGAATGCTGAGTGCTCCCATCAAAGGGGATCCACAGGTCGTATCCGGAGAATCCGGAGCAGCTCCTTTCGGTGTGCTGGCTGAGATCATGACAAATCCCGAACTGAAAGAGTTGAAGGAAGCATTAAAGCTGAGCGAGACCTCGAAGGTACTTCTCTTCTCTACCGAAGGTGATACAGATCCTGAGCGTTATAAAGAAATCGTTTGGGACGGCAAAGACTACAAATAAACGTAGTGAGTATACTGCGGGAAAATCACTCGCATAGCAAGTTTACTTGCAAGTATACGATTGGAGTGAACGATCAGGAGCATTCTTTATGTTCATGATAATATAAGGAGGAAGAAACAGATGGATTTTAATAAGATTAAGCAAGCATCGGAAAGCTATTTACCTGCAATGACCAAATTTCTTCGTGAATTAGTTGTTATTCCCGGCGAAAGCTGTGGCGAGGAAGGACATATTAAGCGTATTGAGGCCGAAATGAATGCTGTAGGCTTTGATAAAGTAGTGATTGATCCCATGGGTAATATTCTGGGTTACATGGGTACCGGCAAGACTTTAATCGGATTCGATGCTCATATCGATACCGTTGGTATCGGCAACAGAGCGAACTGGAAGTTTGATCCCTACGAAGGCTACGAAACTGAGGAAGAGATCGGTGGACGCGGCACCTCTGACCAGTTAGGCGGTATCGTATCTGCAGTGTATGGCGCAAAGATCATGAAGGATCTCGGATTATTAAGCGATAAATATACGGTATTAGTAACCGGTACCGTTCAGGAAGAAGACTGTGACGGTCTCTGCTGGCAGTATATTATCAACGAAGATAAGGTTAGACCTGATTTTGTAGTATCTACCGAGCCGACGGACGGCGGTATCTATCGTGGACAACGCGGACGTATGGAGATCCGTATCGATGTTCAGGGTGTGTCCTGTCACGGTTCTGCACCGGAGCGTGGTGATAACGCAATCTATAAGATGGCTGATATTCTTCAGAACGTTCGTGATCTTAACGAGAATGACGCAGCTGACGATAAAGAAGTAAAAGGTTTAATTAAGATGTTGGATGAGAAGTTTAATGACAAATGGAAGGAAGCACGCTTCTTAGGCCGCGGTACCGTAACCACCTCCGAGATCTTCTTCACTTCCCCGAGCCGTTGTGCTGTTGCTGACTCCTGTTCTGTATCCTTAGACCGTCGTATGACCGCAGGCGAGACCTGGGAAAGCTGCTTAGATGAGATCCGAGCACTTCCTTTTGTTAAGAAATATAACGCACAGGTAAGCATGTATCAATATGACAGACCAAGCTATACTAATCTCGTGTATCCGATCGAGTGCTACTTCCCTACTTGGGTTATCCCGGAAGATCATGCAGTAACCAAAGCAATGGAAGAGGCTTACACCAATATGTTCGGAACTACTCGTAGTGGTGCTACGGATGCGGATGCCATGAGAAAGGCTCGACCTCTTACCGACAAATGGACCTTCTCTACCAACGGCGTATCCATCATGGGACGTAACGGAATCCCTTGTATCGGTTTCGGCCCCGGCGCAGAAGCTCAAGCTCACGCTCCCAATGAGAAGACATTCAAAGAAGACTTAGTTAAATGTGCAGCAGTTTATGCAGCACTTCCTACACTGTATTGCAAATAAAAATTCAAAACAACGGTTATCTCAAGAGGGATAACTCGCATAAAGAAAAGGAGATCTATATGAAATTACAGGATTACAT